>JAIUMG010000096.1 GCA_022565655.1 Alkalimonas sp. | reverse complement strand
AACTCTAAACTATGCAATACTCGCCGTTGATGCTCAGTGCTTTGCATATCAATAAAATCGATAATAATAATACCGCCGAGATTACGCAGTCGAAGTTGACGCGCAATCGCCTGAGTGGCTTCAATGTTGGTATTAAAGATGGTGTCTTCCAGATTACGGTGGCCGACAAAAGCACCGGTATTCACATCGACTGTGGTCATGGCTTCCGTTTGATCGATGATCAACGAGCCGCCACTTTTTAGCATAACTTTGCGTTCAAGGGCCCGCTGGATTTCATTCTCCACATCGAACATATCAAATACCGGCCGCTCTCCGGGGTAATACTCCAGTAGCGGTGTCATTTGCGGTATAAACTCGTCGGTAAAGGCCAGCAGTTCCTGGTAAGTCAGCTTGGAGTCGATACGGATCCGCTCTAAATCCGTACCAATAAAGTCACGCAATATTCGGTATGACAGGGTTAGATCTTCATAAACACGCGCTTCTTTGCGGGTTTTCTGTTTGCGCTTGATGATCTTAGCCCAGAGCTTCTTTAAAAAACGTGCATCCTGTCGCAGCTCATCCTCGCCCGCCCCTTCAGCGGCGGTACGGATAATAAAACCGCTCTGTTCATCCACACACTCCGCGACGACCGCTTTCAGACGTGTCCGTTCTTCTTCACTTTCAATCCGTTGCGACACACCAACATGGTTGGCATCCGGCATAAACACCAAATATCGCGATGGTAAGGTAATATCCGTGGTTAACCGTGCCCCTTTGGTGCCTAAGGGATCTTTGACCACCTGTACCAGCAGTAATTGCCCTTCATGCACTAAGCCACGAATATCTTTACTGACAGCAGACTGGCCGGCATCATCAAGCGCTTGCGGTTGAATGATATCTGATGCGTGCAAAAAGGCGGCCTTATCCAGGCCAATATTCACAAAAGCAGCCTGCATACCAGGCAAGACCCGGCTCACTTTACCCACGTATATGTTACCGACCAGACCTCGTTTCGCCTGGCGCTCAATATGCACTTCCTGCAGCACACCATTTTCAATCAGAGCAACCCGGGTTTCACTGGGAGTCACATTGAGTAATAACTCTGAACTCATGCTATGCCCTCCATCTGCAACAACAGTTGTTCCGTTTCATACAACGGCAAGCCTACCACCGCACTGTAACTGCCCTCGATCCGCGTAACAAACTTACCGCCAATGCCCTGAATACCATAACCTCCGGCTTTATCGACTGGCTCACCCGTTTGCCAGTAGGCCTCCATCATGGCGCTGGTTAATACACAAAAATGCACCTGCGTGGACACAACAACATCCAGCTGCTGGTCGCCACAAATGATGGCTACAGCTGTATGCACCTGATGCTGACGGCCCGATAGCCATTGCATCATCTGCATAAAGTGCGCTTTATCGTGCGGCTTGCCCAGCACTTGGCCATCAATCACCACAATGGTGTCTGCTCCGAGCACAGGCAAGCGAGCCAGGACTTGCTCTGCCCCAGCCCTGGCTTTACTGACGGCCAACCGGCGCACATAATCCAGAGCAGACTCATCCTCGCTCATCTGCTCATCGACATCGATTTTTATCAGCTCAAACGGCTGTTGCAGCTGGCTAAGCAACTCCCGCCGTCGAGGCGATGCTGAAGCCAGCCCAATGCTTTTTTTCATCAGCTTATCTTAAATTGTCGTCGTACCCGACGCAGTAACCAAAAGATCCAGGGCCAGGCCAAGGTACCAGTGAGAACTGGCCATAAGTAATCCGGCAGAAAGTATACGCCGGTTAAAAAGTGGCTCAGCCAGAAAATCATCAAATGATAAAAGGCCAGCAGCAAGCCAATCAATAAGGCTTGTTGCAGGATAGAAAAATTTCTTATCTTCAGATAGTTGGACGCCACCACAAAAGTCACCACTGAAAAGGCTAACGCATTCACGCCAAGCACCGTTCCAACCAGTACATCCACTAAAAACCCAAGCACAAAGGCCAAGCCTATATTGGCACGATAGGGCAGCGCCAGCACCCAGTACAATAAAACCAACAATGCCCAGTCTGGCCGGAATAGTTGCACCATCGCAGGCATTGGTGTCACCGTCAGGATCAACGCCAGTAGTAAAGATAAATAAATGACACCTATACCGCGGGCTTTTTGCATCAGTCCTCGGGCTCCTGTTCGTCTAACTCAATCTGTGGCCACAGCAACAGCACATAACGGATCCGATCAAGTTGTGCGTAGGGTTCGGCCTGAACCTGCATAAATGGTTGGCTGACATCCCGCTGAATTCGATTCACCCGCGCCACCGGGTATCCTTCCGGAAAGCGCGAATCCAGCCCGGATGTGATCAGCCGATCCCCTTCCTGAATATCAGTGCTATGCGGCAGATGCACCAGCCGGATACGATCCCACTGGCCCAAGCCTTCTGCGATCACCGCAACACCGGTGCGTTCGATCCGCAATGAAATCGCATGGGTGGTATCGGTGATCAACAAAGCCCGGCTACTGGTAGGGCCTACACTGACCACCTGTCCCAGGATACCGACATCATCAATAATGGGTTGAAACTCGGTCACACCATCATTGCTGCCTTTATTCAGTACAATTTGATGACTGAACGGGTGGCTATAGACCGCCAGTACTTCAGCAACCAGTCGCTGCCCTTCAGCCACCGGAGCTGAGCCCAGCAATTCGCGCAGTTTATTGTTTTCCTGCTGCAAAAACTCCAACCGCTGCAGCTGCCCACGTTGCCGTAGCAGGCTTTCTTTCAGGCGATCATTTTCTTTCAGCAAACGTTGATGGGATAAAAACTGTTCAGAAGCCCCAGTTAGTACCACCTGAGGCAGGCTAGCAATATAAAACAACGGACTGACGGCAGTGGTCAGGTAACTGCGGATCTGGGTTGAGCTATCGGTATGCCTGTCCATCACCATAAGACCCAGGCTCAGCAGCACCGCAATAAACAGACGGAGCCGCAGCGAAGGGCCACGCTCAAAAATCGGATTCATCAGCCAACCCAGGCAAAGCCATGCTGAACCTGAGGATAGAGATTATTCATAACTAAAAACATCACCACCATGCATGTCGATCATTTCCAACGCCTTACCACCACCGCGAGCAACGCAGGTTAAAGGTTCATCAGCCACAACTACCGGAATACCTGTTTCTTCCATCAGTAACCGATCCAAGTCACGCAGCAAAGCACCGCCACCTGTCAGCACCATACCACGCTCAGAAATATCTGAGGCCAATTCAGGCGGCGACTGTTCCAGAGCCACCATGACTGAGCTGACAATACCAGCCAGCGGCTCTTGCAAGGCTTCTAAAATTTCATTGCTGGTCATGGTGAAACTGCGAGGGACCCCTTCAGCCAAGTTTCGGCCACGCACTTCAATCTCCAGCACATCATCACTTGGATAGGCCGAACCGATTTCCGTTTTGATACGCTCAGAGGTCGCTTCACCAATCAAAATACCGTAGTTACGACGAATGTAGTTGATGATAGCATCATCAAACTTATCACCACCAATTCGAACCGATGACGAATACACCACGCCATTCAGGGAGATGATCGCCACTTCCGTGGTACCACCACCAATATCCACCACCATAGAACCTGTCGCTTCAGATACCGGCATGCCGGCACCAATCGCAGCCGCCATCGGCTCATCAATCAGATAGACCTCCCGAGCGCCAGCACCCTGTGCCGACTCACGTATGGCACGTCGCTCCACCTGCGTTGAGCCACAAGGCACGCAAACCAGCACCCGTGGGCTTGGCCGTAAAAAACTATTGCTGTGGGCTTGCTTGATAAAATGCTGCAGCATTTTTTCAGTGACATAGAAATCGGCAATCACGCCGTCTTTCATCGGTCGGATCGCTTTGATGTTGCCAGGGGTACGCCCCAGCATCCGCTTGGCGGCATGTCCTACAGCGGCCACACTCTTTGGGCCACCTGCTCGCTCTTGCCGAATGGCCACCACCGAAGGTTCATTCAGGACAATACCTTGATCTTTAACATAAATAAGGGTGTTGGCTGTGCCCAAATCGATGGATAAATCGTTAGAGAAAATACCGCGCAGTTTATTAAACATGGAACTGACTGATCCTTTTTTGCTCGTTCAAGCCTAGCTGCAAAAACGCCCTTCCTTTCAAAAAACGTTAATCGTACGCACTGAGGCCAGATATCAACTAATTATTAAGGTTATTCTATGTAACATTGCCGCAAGAAAACAGCTTTATCCGCGATTTTTCCTGATTTACTTGCAGAAAAATCAAAATGCTGCCATCACTGAGTTCGACTCATTGCTGAGGGAATGGTTCGCGCCAGAAAATCCGTCGTGGATTGCCGCGATAACGGCCAAAAATAGCCTCTGCCTGGGGGTCTTCATCAAATTCAGTACCACCACTCCAGTTGAACTGCAACCAGGGCTCCGTTTGATACTCAATCGACCAGGAGCCTGACTGATTAGGGGGCTGCAGCCATAACGTCTGCGGCTCATTTTGTCCTTGCACCAGCACACTTGCCAACCCATCCGCTGTGACGACTGGCATACCACTGATGACCAGCTGTGCCGGATCAACCAGGCTGCATTGATCGTCACGATTACGGCTAAAGCGATCGCCGTTCCAATATTGCGCAGTAAGCTGCAGCGGCAAAGGATCAAACTCTGGCCCGAACGCATTGGCCAGTTGCAGGCGGCCAAAACGCAGGTCCTGCGCAGCAGCTAACTGCTTTGCATGGCAATTCAGTGCAGCGATGCAATCCCCGGCTGAACTGGTGTTCATATCCAGCTCGGCCAGGACAACACCATCAGCATCCTGGTACTGCAAGCCAATGGCTAATTCAGGGTAAGGACCATCTGGGCCAGCCTCTGCTCTATTAAAACGAATAGCCTGCTCAAACAGCACCGCCTCACCCGCTAGCCAGGTCAGATCTGTCATACCCACCAGCCGGGCTGATAAATCGTCGCCATTATTGCTTTGCTCTGCCACCAGCTGGGTTCCACCAGCCAGCAATGGTGCAAAGTTGCCCTGGTAGTTTTGTGTACGCTGACCAGCGACTGCTTTTGCCTCCAGCTCAAAAGACAGGTTGAAGGGCTGCCCCATGTAACTGAAGTTGCCGCAGCCAGGCGTCAGAGCCGCTTGTCTTAACTCAAAGCGATCTGGAATAAAGCGACCAATGGGTTCACTGGTAGCCGCAGGGACCGTCATGCCAAAATAGGCATTGCTGGGCGGAGTTGCCTGGAAACGAAACACTCCCACCTCAGAGACCGACTGTGTCACCACCGTGGTACTGTCCACAGCCGCCTGGTGTACATAGCCCAACGCGGAAAGGGTACCCGCGACGCCATCCACCGGTTCCACTAAACTATGGGACAATGCAATGCCGGATTGTTGATAATTCGGTGTCACCGGTAAAGCGCATAATGCAGCACCACCGTCTTGCCAGGCATGAGCGCTGATGCTGAGTTCAAAGGGTTCACCCGCTCGGCGAAACACCGGGCAGCTGGCATTTGCACTAGCGCAATCACCGGCACTTTGTATGCACAAGCCATAAGGGCGTCGGCTAAACTGATTGGCCCCATTCATCACCAGGCCTGGATCTTCCGTCGCCGTCGATCCGATATAACGCGCATTCAGTTGAACCCTGCCAGCATCACTATAGTTTACGGCCAATGTAGCCTCACCATCCTGATTAAAACTCAACGGTACGTTGAGCGCATTGGCACTACTCATGCCTGCGTCTTGCTGCTGCACTTGTACCGGCAGAGACGCTGGCCGGCCGGTGGCATCTGGGGTGATGTAGTCCGACCAAAACAACACATTGCGGGTCACATCCGAAAAAGCGGGTACACAGGCCTGTGCATCGTTCCCCTCACGCACCGCTCGCAATAAGATGCCCTCTTCAGGGACACCAGCGACCCCATCAGGAATCTCCATCACAAAGCCACTGCTGGCAAAGCTCAGTGTGCAATTGGCTTGATTTAAGCTGCCACCACCAGCACGGCATAAAGTGGTGCTTAATGGCCGGGTCGAAGGCACGGAGCCCGTGACGCCAACCGTGACCGTCCCTTCCGTGCTACGGCGCAACGGTACAGTGGTAGAGCCCCCGGAAAAGCTAATCACATGCCCACCCACCCACTCGCCATCCGGCACTGGCTGTGGACTGAGCGTTGCAGTGACGGGGTCGGTGTATAACTGGCTGCAATCGGCATTTAAACAAGCTCGAACCGTGAGCAATTCCGGCTGACAGGTCAGCGCCTGGCCGGTGTGGTCAAACTCAAAATGATCGATTTGTTGCCCCACCGGCGAGGATCGCAACGCACAGATACTGATATTATCCAGCTCATGATTGTTGTTGGATCCCCCGGTTGAGCCGGTAAAGGATAAAAAGAAATTTTCCGGCACTGGCCCTTGCTCGGGGATAGCCAGCGCATTAAAAGGGTTCACCAGCGTTTGAAAACCATCACCATTTTTGATGTCCCGCTCGACAGAAACGACGGCTTGCCCCGGTACACGTGAATCAATAATGATACGATAACGATGGTTGGGGGCCGCTGATGGGCTTGGCCGCTGATCTATTGATGGTGTCAGCCCGCCCCCGGTCCCTCTGAGGTAACGGTATTGGCTGGATTCAGAGCCACGGATAGCAACAGCATTGCGTTGAAAGCCAATACCACCTACCCGGCCTTCGGTCTGATTTGAAAAGTTGCCAAACTCATCCAGTCCAATGCCCAGCCAGCCCCCCGCAAAACCAGGGTCACCATTGTTGCGCTGCGCATAGCCAAGCGACCCGCCAAAACTCCCAGGCTGAGGCGTGACATCCGCGTCCGACAAGATGATCGCTACACCATCCGCTCCCTGGCCCCCGGCAGGTGACCAGGCAAAGTAATCAAACTCGACCACCACTAAATTATCTGCAGCCGGAAAAAGCCGTTGATAAGTGGCAGATGTCGCCTGATTAGCAACTGCTTGTGTCATCCGAAGCCGACCATCGACAATGCTCGGAGTAAAGTTGCCGCTACTGCGTGACGTCACCCAATCATCACTGAGCTGCCCCATTGCGAAGTCATCGGTAAAGCATTGCAACGGTCGTTCTGAAGGCGTTACCACATCAGACCATGTGGTTCCTATCGCGAGCCGATCCAATTCAACCCGATCATTACTGCCAAGATTCTCAGTACGAAAACCAATTTGTTCAAAGCTACTTATGTTACTTGCGCCAACCGATACCACATCCGGTGTCGATGGTTTGTTGGTCAGAGTCCCTGGGTTGACCCATAATTCAAAACGGTCATATGGCTGACTGGCTCCAGAGGTTGATTTGGATAGCCGACCAACCACAAAATAGGTTTCACCATTCTCAATACTCGCGCTGTACACATCGTTGTTGGTTCGGGTGCGGACAAAAAGATCTTCGGGCCCGCTGCCATTGCCGCGATTGGTTTTTAAACCAATATTAGGGATATTGCTAAAGCCGGTCTGATCGAACCAGAGTGCCGCAAAGCGGTTATTGCCTGGACCGACCTCAAAGCGCATCAGCATACTGACATAGACCACATCATCGTGATGACGTGCCTGAAGCGGGCGTGTTGCTGCCGTTCCAGAGTTGGAAAACAGTTCTAATGATCTATTGCCACCTAGAATCCATTCGTCATTCGCGGCCTGAAACTCGAGCGGGCTGCTCGAAGTGTCGATGATTTGTTGGCGATTGGCGGCCCCTGTCCAGGCGCCTCCCCAACCGATGCCATTATTGCGACCAGCAATACTGCCTGGCGCGTAGTTTTCAAAATCATCAATCGCCAGTACCGGAAGCATCGGCGTGGCATCGCACAGGCCACCACCATCAAGCATACTCACTGCATTTGCATCGAATTGAACCAACGCACCAAAATTTGAAACCGCACCTTTTGCGGTAACTCCTCCCTGAATTTGGACATTATCATTTAAAGTGATAGCACCACCAGCCAGAATGAAACCATTAATTCGAGAGTCACTTTGGATGGTCAAACTTCCGCTTACCACCAAAATAAAATTCTCAGCAGGGCCACCATTATTTAGCCGGGTATTAGTTCCTATCGTCAAATTACCGTTAATAAATAAGCGCGCAGTTGGCTCCACAGAGTTTCTAACCGTATTGTCTTCAATCAACCAGTTTTCATTGGCGCTGAAATAGTAATCTATTGCTTGCAATGGCTCAGGAAAATCAGGGTTGGGTGCTGGATAATTTATCGTGGCAGGCGAAGGGCTGTTGCTGCGAACAGCCTCAGTCCAGATTTCATCACATTGCACTGCATGTGTTGGTGTAGCTGTAACCACACAAAGCAAAAGAATCATTTGCAATAATGTATGAAAATATTTCACTGCCCCACCTCAACCTGTAGGGTTCTGCTACTGCATTGCTCATTACTTTGGCACGGCAATGACCAGTCACTACCGCTGCGACACTCACCGGTACTGGTTAGCTGAAACACAATCCGCTCAGCACCATCGACCTCAATCGGCGTGGAGGCGGCGCAAGCGACCCTGGCTCGGCAATTGCGCAAGCCGCTGCCGGAAAAATTAAACTCGGTACTGACGGCACTGCATGTAGCCACAGGTTGTTCCAATGGAAATAACTGGGTGGATGCCAGTTCAAGGCCGCTCTGCGCTGCAAACAGTGCCCTGGTCCCCAGCACTTCATACACCACGGATTCGCTGCTGCTGGTCAGAATACGAGTCAAGGCCAGCAGCAGCCCTAATACCACGACGATTACAAAGATGGCGACTACCAAGGCGCTACCCTGTTGTTTTTTTCGTTTAAGGAACATTCAGTATATGCACCTCGTGGTTGAAAAAGGTATCGTCCGATAAATTACGGCTATACCGGAAAAACGTATTCACCACAGCATTGCGATTGAGCACCGCTGCATCGTAACGAAAGACTAGCTCTCCCATGCTGAGATTGACAATATTTTCAGCCATCAACACACCATTGGCCAGGAATGTCAGCGGAGTTGGCTGCTCCACATAGAACCCATAGTCCACGTAACGTCGCAATTGCCCTTGTATCACACAATAACTGACCGGATTGCCTAACAGATACCATCGTTGCTCGGGCGAATGCTGGCTGAAACTATGCGGATCTGCCAACTCCAGGACGGCCGTGTAAACAGAGCCATCCGGTTCATTGGCATCCAGCCCAATCACGTCGATATTGGCAGGATTGGTTCCATCATAAATCGCACTGGGTTGCGTAGGGTAAATCACCAGCCTGGGTTGGTTTGGGCTGGCAAAGCTGGTGCTGACAAAGCCTTCAGCTCCGATGACATCCACTTGGTTGCTTTGTGCTGGCGCGATGGGTGCGCGGGTGTAGGCACCACTGCCAATAAAAGGGGTAAACTCAAGACAGGCCAGATTCGCGCTATCGGAATGAAGGATCCGAATACTATTGGGTGCTGCATTTCTCAATTCACGACTTAAGCGCTCGATGGCAAAGCGACTCTGTGCCAACAGCTGCTCACGCTCGGTCACATCGACATACATCCGAGCCGCAACGCCAATATAACTGGCAACGGAAACCGCCAGAATACTTAGCAGCACCAGGCTGGTCACCAACTCTATCAGCGTAAAACCCCGGCTACTCATCACCAGTTGCCCTTATAAGCACTAAACTCTATCCGGCTGTCGGTTGGCGTGATCAAGGTGACAATGATGCGCTTGGCAGCCTGCGGCTCTAACCCCAGCTCCGCTCCGGCGTAGTATACGCTTACCTCAGCCCGGTAACTGCGGTACACATCCGTCAGTTCAGCGGCCAGGATGTTGCTGATAATGGCATCACCGGTCACGCCAAAACCATCAAAATCATCCACATCATTGAACAATAAACGGGTTTCAGCTCCATCCGGGCCAAAATTGCTTTCACTGGTACAGGCAGGCGCTCCCAGTGACAATTCATTGCAACGCAGCAAACCACCACTGCGGTCACTTTGTTCATCAAAGGAACGCGCCAGGATTTCATTCATTAAACTATGGCCAAGTTCTGCCGCCCGCACCTGGTGCCATGGATCAGCACTACGAACAAACAAAGGCGATAAGATCGAGGTAATCAGTGTCAGGGCGATCGCCAGCACCACAATGCCAGTGACCAGCTCGATCAAGGTCACACCTTGTTGTTGGGAACGTTGGAGAAGACTTTGTTGAGGACGTTTTAACATGGCCGGATGTATCCCTCTGACTCGATGCAGATATCCAGGCTGGTACTGCCCTGAACTTGCAAAGAACAGGCTCCACTGCAGCCTAATGGCCGGCCCATGCTGTCAAAGCTCAGTGTGCTGAAGGAAGCAGATAGAGTCACGGGGTCACGAGCATCAATACACAAGTGCCGTGCATCATTACGGCAAGCCTCACTGCTGCCCAGGCGGTCACTGGCAATCTGCAGTTGTTGCGGTGGGCACAAACCACTGGAGCTGTCGGTGCATTGCATGGCTTGCAATTGCACCAAACGCAATACGGCCAGCGCCTGATCGCGATAACCATATTCGGCGGTACCGCTGCCGGTAAAAAAGCGGGGGAGTAAAGTAACGGCCAAAATCCCCAGCAGTACCATCACCAC
>JAIUMG010000095.1 GCA_022565655.1 Alkalimonas sp. | reverse complement strand
ACACCCCTTCTTTCGCTTTACAGCCTTCCGGCATGTTGCCGACCAGCTTAAAACCAACCACTTCAGGCAACAACATGGAAACCGGTTGGCCCAACATCGCCGCTTCGGCTTCAATGCCGCCCACGCCCCAGCCCAAGACGCCAAGGCCATTGATCATGGTGGTATGAGAATCCGTACCGACCAGAGTATCGGGATAGACCAGGGTGTCATCGCCTTTATCTTCAGTCCAGGCAACCTTGGCCAGATACTCCAGGTTGACCTGATGACAGATGCCGGTACCCGGCGGAACCACCCGGAAGTTCTGAAAGGCTTTTTGTCCCCAGCGCAAAAATGCGTAGCGTTCTTTATTGCGCTCTACTTCCAGCGCTACGTTATCGCCGAATGCATCTGATGTAGCGAACCGATCCACCATCACTGAATGGTCAATCACCAGATCCACCGCGGACAGTGGATTGATTAACTCGGCATCGGCCCCGGTTTTGGCCACCGCATCACGCATCGCGGCTAAATCAACCAAGGCAGGCACGCCGGTAAAGTCTTGCATCAGTACCCGGGCTGGCCGAAATTGAATTTCCCGGCTGGAGCGACGTAATTCCTGCCAATCGGCAATGGCTTGCAAGTCGTCAAACTGCACACTGACACCATCCTGATGGCGCAGTAAGTTTTCCAATAACACCCGCAGGGATAAAGGCAACTGGGCCAGATCACCCAGCGTTTTCGCGGCCGTATCCAGGCTATAGTAACGATAGGTGTGCTCCCCCACCTTGAGTGATGTGGCGCATTCGATGTGACGCTGACTCATGGTGCTGACTCCTGAAATTTGTTGATGAATGGTTTGCGAAGGTATGTGTGGTTATAAGCTTAGTTGATGAAAAGCCGGCTGTCAGAGCAAAGCCTGATTTATCACACCCTTGATGGTTATGGGGTTAGTTCCAGTATTGTTCAACCGTGATATGGCCGGGTGCGCGGCGCAGATTTTTTTGCAACCCAAGCTGTTCCAGCTCTGCACGTACTTCTTTAATCATATCCGGGTTGCCGCAAAGCATCACCTGACTCTGCTGGTCAAAATCAGCACCAGCAGCGTCTTGCAACTGATGCTGCTGGATCAGTTGCGGTAAGCGCTGTGATAAGGCTCCGTCGACTTGTTGCCGGGTCACCACCGGCTGATAATGAAATTGTTGCCGATACCGCTGTTGCCACTGCTGGATCAACTCAGGGTAAACCAGATCTTCAGCGTGGCGAACACCGTGCACCAACACCACGCGCTCAAAGCGCTGCCAGGGTTCAGCGGTAGCCAGCATCGACAGGTAAGGCCCGATGCCTGTACCGGTACCAATTAACCACAGCACCTTGCCATCAGGTACTTCAGTCAGGGTAAAAAAACCGCTGGCAGGCTGGCTTACCCAGATGGCATCTCCGGCTTGCAGCGCATGCAAGCGCGGTGATACCTTGCCATCGGCCATGGGGGTTAATAAAAAATCCAGCTGCGGATCACCCGGAGCATTCACCAGCGAATAAGCCCGCTGCATTCGACCTTCTGAGGTTTCTATGGCCAGGCGGACAAACTGGCCTGCGGTAAACTCAAAACCCGGCAACTCGACCCGTAAGCTGCACAGCTTGGCATGCCAGCGATAATTTTCAGTGATTTGAGCTTGTAACCAGGCCGCCATGTGAACCTCTCTTGTTGCAATGATACAGCCCCAGACTAGAATACCCGACTATTTTAGTCAACTAATCCTGTTGTTATGTGAAGTACTCAATGTGAATAAGGGTTTATTTGGCCTGGATCAATGCGCGCAGTAGCAACTTGCTATACTGTGTTTAAATATATCTGGGGAGGGATCCGTGCTTAAAATTTTCTGCGGCGTTGCCCGCTTGCCATTTCTTACGCTGACATTGCTGTGTATTCTGCTGGCAGCCAGTGCTGTCTGGTACCAATACGGTATTTTTTCTCTGCCACTGACAGCAATGGTCTTACTGATGGCATTGGCGGCACATATCAGTGTCAATGCCTTTAACGAATACTTTGATTTTCACTCCGGCCTTGATTTACTGACTGAGCGCACTCCCTTTAGTGGTGGCAGTGGCACCTTGGTGGCTGCTCCTGAGCAAACCAAACTAGCTTTAGCACTGGCCATTAGTTGTTTGCTGTTTGTTACCGTCGCGGGGCTTTGGCTCAGTGCTCAACTTGGCTGGCACCTGCTATGGCTTGGTATTCCCGGGGTACTGCTGATTTACAGCTACACACAGTACGTCAATAAATTGCCCCTACTCTGCCTGATTGCCCCCGGCCTGGGGTTTGGTGGCTTTATGACCCTTGGGGCTTACTGGGTTTTGGCCGGTCAACTGGATGCTATGGCCATCAGCTTATCCGCTTTACTGGCCCTGTTAATCAGCAATCTATTGTTACTGAATCAATTTCCGGATGTTGAAGCCGATCAGCAAGTGGGGCGTCGCCATCTACCCATCGTACTCGGGCGCAAGCCCAGTGCTCATATTTACCAAATACTACTTGTCAGCTGCTACAGCCTGTTGCTGCTGGCTGTTTGGCTACAGTGGTTGCCCGCACTCAGCCTGCTAGCATTACTTACGCTGCCGCTGGCCTGGCGCTTGATACGCGATGTGCCACGTTACGCCAATGCACCTGAGCAACTGGTACCAACCATGGGCCATAATGTGTTACTGACGCATGCATTCCCAGGCCTGGTATTGCTTGGGGTACTGATCAGCAGCTTTATCAGCCCACATGGAGGCTAAATGCGCCAGCTAAAAACCGATATCCTGATTGTTGGTGGCGGTGGAGCCGGACTTCGTAGCGCCATAGCCGCTGCCGAAGCGGATCCGACACTCAAGGTCACACTGCTATCCAAAGTCTACCCAATGCGCTCGCATACCGTGGCCGCCGAAGGTGGTGCCGCCGCTGTCACCCTGCAGCACGACAGTCTGACCGCGCATTTTGAAGATACCGTGGCCGGCAGTGACTGGCTGGCCGAGCAAGGCGTGGTCGACTTCTTCGTCAAGCAGGCCTATCAAGAGTTGGTGCAACTGGAGCACTGGGGCTGCCCGTGGAGTCGTCAGGCATCTGGTCAGGTGCAGGTGCGACGCTTTGGCGGCATGAAAACCGAGCGTACCTGGTTTGCCGCCGATAAAACCGGCTTTCATATTTTACACACACTGTTTCAAACGTCGCTGAAATACCCCAGCATTCAGCGGCTGGATGAATACTTTTTACTGGATCTATTGGTGCATGAGCAAAGCATCGTCGGTGCCCTGGCCATTGATATTGCCAGTGGTGAGCTGCTGCGGATCCAGGCTGGCAGTGTGATTCTGGCTACCGGCGGTGCAGGTCGGGTTTTCCAGTTCAATACCAATGGTGGCATTGTCACCGGTGATGGCATGGCATTGGCTTACCGCCATGGGGTCGCCTTACGGGATATGGAATTTGTGCAGTACCACCCTACTGGCTTGCCCGGCTCGGGCATCCTGATCACCGAAGCCTGCCGCGGTGAAGGCGGCATTTTGCTGAATAAAGACGGCTATCGATACTTGCAGGATTATGGCCTTGGCCCGGAAACCCCACTGGGCCAGCCACAGAATAAAACCATGGAATTGGGCCCACGCGATAAGTTGTCGCAAGCCTTCTGGCATGAGCAGCAACAAGGCCGCACCATACAACACCCGCAAGGCGACGTGGTACATCTGGATTTACGGCATTTAGGCGAGCGGTACCTGTTGGAACGGCTACCCTTTATTTGCGAGCTGGCAAAAGCCTATGTCAATGTCGATCCGGTTAGGGCCCCCATCCCCATTCGCCCTGCGGTGCATTACACCATGGGTGGCATTCTGACCGACGCCCACTGCGCCACCAGCATTCAGGGCCTGTACGCTGTTGGCGAGTGCGCTTCGGTAGGGCTGCATGGTGCTAACCGGCTGGGGTCGAACTCGCTTAGTGAATTGCTGGTATTTGGCAAGGTGGCAGGCGAGCAAGCGGCAACTCACTGCAATCAAGTCAGGATCAGTGATTCTGTGTTGCAAGAGCTGGCCAACAAGGCTGCTGAGCCTATTCAGCGACTGCGACAAGGGGACGGTACTGAGCAATGGGCCGATTTACGTCAGCAACTGGCACACACCATGGAGCAAGGTTGCGGTATTTATCGGGACGAACAGGGGCTCAGTGCCTCGTTGCAAGTGATTGCGGATTTAAAAAGCCGCTACCAGCAACTCAAAGTCGGCGATACCAGCCTGGCATTTAATACTGAGCTGCTGCACGCACTGGAGCTCGGTTTTAGCCTGGATGTGGCTGAAGCCATGTGTCAGGCAGCCTTACTGCGAAAAGAGTCGCGTGGCGCACATCAACGCCGCGATGCCGATTATACCAAGCGCAATGATCAACACTACCTGCAGCATAGCCTGGCATGTTACCAGGCGGGGCAAGCCCCGCGCATCGACTGGCAAGCCGTCGACACCAGCATCATGCCACCGGCCGCTCGTTTGTATGGTGGCGCAGCAAAGCCAGAGGCCGCATCAAATACGGAGAAAACGAAATGAAGCAGCCTGATAGCATACCGTCCGATAAACAACACCTGAGCATGACGGTGCAACGCTATCGCCCTGAGCAGGATGATGCTCCAGTGTGGCAATCGTATCAGGTGCCTTATGATGACAGCACCTCAGTGCTGGATGCGCTGCACTGGATTAAAGAGCAGCAGGATAGCAGCTTAGCCTACCGCTGGTCGTGTCGGATGGCAATTTGTGGCTCCTGCGGCGTGATGGTGGATGGCACCCCCAAACTAGGCTGCAAAACCTTTTTACGCGACTACCCAAAGGGGCTCAAAGTCGCTGCGTTGGCAAACTTTCCTATCGAAAAAGATCTGATCGTGGACATGAACCAGTTCTTGCACCACTTAACTGCACTCAAACCTTACCTGATAGGCCAACCCAGCTCAGCCAGCGAGCCAAATCGACAAAGCCCCGAACAGGTCAAACGCTATCAGCAGTTTGCCAATTGCATCAATTGTGGTCTCTGTTATTCTGCCTGCCCCCAGTTTGGCTTGAACCCTGAGTTTTTGGGCCCGGCGGCTATCGCGCTGGCGCATCGCTACAACCTGGATAGTCGCGATCAGGGCAAAGCAGAGCGTCAACCGGCACTCAACAGCAAAAATGGCGTCTGGAGCTGTACCTTTGTTGGCTTTTGTTCAACCGTCTGCCCCAAAGGCGTTGATCCGGCGGCAGCTATCAATCAAGGAAAAATCGTTTCAACCATGGATGGCGTGATCCAGTGGTTTAGCCCAAAGCAGTTGGATACAACCCCGCAGGAGCCAACCTCATGAGCCGAAAACCCTATCAGCCATCCATGCCGGCGAATTGGTGGTTAAAGCATCCGGCCTATCGTTTTTATATGCTGCGCGAAGCCACCGTACTACCGCTGTTGTTTTTTATCGGCAGCTTGCTGTATGGCTTGTATTGCTTAAGCCAAGGCGAGGCCAGCTGGCTGGGCTGGCTGAACTGGATGCAGCAACCCTGGGTGATGGCATTGAATGCACTGGCGCTACTGGCCAGCTTATTTCATGCTTTCACGTTTTTTCGTTTATTTCCACAGGTGATGCCACTGCGCTTAGGCGGCCGTACTCTGCCTGCCAGTTGGATGGTTGCCGGACAATGGCTTGGCGTGCTGCTGGTCTTTCTGGCACTGTGGTGGTTATTGGGAGGCTACCATGGCAGCAACTAAGCGCTACCAACGCTCCGACGAACCAATTTGGTGGTCACTGTTCAGTGCTGGCGGCGTCTGCGTGGCCATGCTGATCCCGGCGTTGATTGTCTTGCTGGTGTTTGGCCCCTGGTTGGGGCTATTAAGCGCCGAAGCACTGAGCTATCAGCGCATGAGTGCATTACTGTATCACCCTCTCGGCGTCCTGTTTATCGGTGCGGTGATTATTCTGCCCTTGTTCCATGCCATGCATCGCATTCACCATGGCCTGCACGATCTGCAGTGGGCACATAGCTCGCTGGCAAAGTGGCTCTGCTATGGCAGTGCGGTGCTACTCAGCCTGCTGGCGCTGGGACTGTGGCTCTTGGGGGTTTTTGTATAAGCCATTAAGCAGCCAGTTCTTTCACCCATTGCATCAGTTTCGGATAAACCTGGCGGCTCTGTTTAGCAATCTCGGTCTGTTCTTGCAGAATATCCTGCAGAATATCATGGGTCGTCAGCGGGTTAGCCAGCACCACCCGAAACACGATCATTTCCTGGCGTTGATACTGCTCTGGGGTGAGCCGGGTTCTGGAAACAAAGGATTTGCCTTCTTCACGCTGCCGTTTTTGAATAAACTTGGTTAAGCTATTCAGCAGTTCATTGATTTTTTCGCGTTGCTTCGGGTTGGCTTTTTGCAGTGCCAGCTGCACCTCGGTTGGCACATAACGGTAGGTTAGCAGGCACAATTCAGGCTCGGTGATCAATTCAAACTCGGCATGGGCAGTAATAAGATCAGCAAAATAGCGCGCTTTCTCCAGACTACGGTTGATCAGGATTTCATAGCCATCGCGGCCAATGACCTGCAGGCAGGCATGCACCAGCATCGCCATACCGGGGCGCGAGCCTTCCAGTGTCTGGCTGCCTAAATCTTTCGAGCCTTTACGTAAAATGTATTCGGCGTGGTGTTCAATGGCATGGGCACTGGATGGATCTTTAAACACCACCATGCCAGCCCCCATCGGCACATACATTTGTTTGTGGGCATCGATGGTGACCGAATCGGCCCGCTCGATACCAGCCATTAAATGACGATGCTGCTGCGACAATAAGGTAGCACCCCCCCAGGCGGCATCGACATGAAAGCAGCACTGTTGCTCTTCGGCTAAATCGGCCAGTTCATGCAAGGGGTCAATACTGCCCGTTTCGGTGGTACCTGCCACACCAACAATCGCCAGCACCTTGATGTTCTTTGCTTTGAGATCAGCACAAACCCGGCGCATTTCCGCCACATCTACTTTATTGTTGCCATCGGCTTTGATGGCAATCAAATCATCCCGGCCAATGCCCAGCACATCCGTAGCTTTGCCTAAAGAGTAATGGCCGCGCTCCGAGACCAGTACCGCCAGGCCATCATAACCATAATGCTTCATGGCCCGTAACAGGCCTTCGCGGGCAATGCCACGAAAGTCACCATCCGGGCCCAATAAACGGTTGCGGGCGATCCAGAGCGCACTGATGTTGGCGATGGTGCCGCCTGAGCAAAACGCTCCCAATGCATGATTGGCGCTGTGCATCCATTTGCCATAAAAACCATCGTCACGCTGATACACCAGGTGATGCATCATGCCCAGAACCTGGCGTTCGAGCGGCGTAAAGGCCTTGGAGGTTTCGATTTTCACCAGATTCTGGTTCAGACCGACCATCATTTTCGACAGCGGTAAGACAAAATAAGGCAAAGCGGAGGTCATGTGGCCAATAAAACTGGGCGAAGCCGTATGCACGGAGTGAGCCACCAGTTTTTGCATCATGCTTTCTGCATAATCAGACACAAACTGAGGCTGTTCAGGGATTTGATGAGCCTGAAAATCACGCTCGATCTGCCACAGCGGCTTTTCAACCGCGACAATGCTTTCGCGCAGGAAACCGGCCAAGTTCTGCGAAATGTTCTGCTCAATAATGCTCAGCGTGGAATCTGGCGCTTCAGGGACGGTAAAAATCCGCCATAACGCTTCTTCCGATGCTGTTGCCTGCCGTTTGGTCACATCTGTCATTGGCTATCAATCATCCAGCTGCCTATCTGGGTTCTCAAGCAAAAAAGGGCGTTCACTTTACTGCAAGCGGTTAAAAAAGTCTGCAAAAAAATGCACAACCGATCGCCATGCTTTGCCGATTATCAATCGGCTTCAAATAAAATACTGGTTGGCACTAACTGCGTAAGCCAATCCCTTTGTTGATTAAGTACATGGCAAAACTAAAGAGTAGCACAATCAACATAAGCAGCAGCCCAAAGGCCAGCCACAAGTTGACATCACTGATACCAATAAAGCCAAACCGAAAGGCATTGACCATATAGACTACAGGGTTCAAAGCTGCCACTTGTTGCCAAAAGCCAGGCAGCATCTGCAGTGAATAAAACACCCCACCCAGATACGTTAAAGGCGTCAACACAAAGGTTGGGATAATGCTGATATCATCGAAGGTTTTGGCGTAAACGCCGTTAATCAAACCACCCAGTGCAAACACCATCGAGGTGAGAAATACCGTAACCATGACGATCGGAATATTATGCAGTTTGACACTGACAAACAGCAGCGACACCAGCGTAACGATCAAGCCAACCAGAATGCCGCGGGCCATGCCCCCACCGATATACCCCAGCACGATAATGTAATTCGGCACCGGCGCCACCAGCAACTCTTCGACATTGCGTTGAAATTTGGCGCTAAAAAAGGACGAGGCTACATTGGAGTAGGAGCTGGTGATCACCGACATCATGATCAAGCCTGGCACGATAAACTCCATGTAACTAAAGCCTTGCATCTCACCAATACGCGAGCCAATCAAGCTGCCAAAAATAACAAAGTACAAGGTCATGGTGATCGCAGGCGGCACCAGAGTTTGGATCCAGATACGTAAGAATCGATTGGTTTCTTTATTAAGGATACTTTTCAGCGCAACCAGATAATTGGCTTTGGAAAACTCGTGTTGACTCATGCGCTCTTCTCTCCTCGTCCCTGCTCGACCAGTTTGACGAACAACTCTTCCAGCCGGTTGGCTTTATTGCGCATCGATAACACCTTTACTTTTTGTTCTGTCAGCCGCTGAAAGATATCATTCAAGCCAGCTGACTTTTCAACGTCAACTTCAAGACTATGAGCATCCATCACCCGGTAGGCAAAACCATCCAACTGCAGCGCAGATGGGTCGCTATCCACATCCAGCACAAAGGTTTCCTGGTTTAATGTGTTCAGCAGTGCTTTGATGGTGGTGTTTTCAATGATGCTGCCTTGATCAATGATGGCGATATTGCGGCACAGCATCTCGGCTTCTTCCAGATAATGCGTTGTCAGAATGATGGTGACCCCTTGCTGATTAATGGTGCGCAGGAAATCCCACATTGAGCGACGCAGTTCAATATCGACTCCCGCTGTGGGTTCATCCAGGATCAATAGTTTTGGTTCATGCATCAGCGCCCGGGCAATCATCAGCCGGCGCTTCATGCCGCCAGACAATTCACGAGCACGACTATCGCGCTTGTCCCACAAGCCTAACTGCCCTAGATACTTTTCAGCACGCTGCAGCGCTAACTTTTTCGGCACACCATAATACCCGGCCTGATTCACCACAATTTGCAGCACGGTTTCAAACTGGTTGAAGTTAAACTCCTGCGGCACCAGGCCAAGCTGACTTTTTGCCAGTTCGAGTTGCTGATCGATGTTATAACCAAACACTTCAACCAACCCAGCACTTTTATTCACCAAGGAGCTGATCACACCAATGGTGGTGCTTTTTCCTGCCCCGTTTGGCCCCAGCAAGGCAAAAAAATCGCCTTGCTTCACTTCCAGGTCTATGCCTTTTAAAGCCACCACCTCATTTTTATACACCTTATGCAATTGCTTGATATTCAGTGCCAATGTCACTTCGCTTCCCCTTGATAACCCCAGCGTGATACCAGGTTTTGTTGCAGGCCCAAATGATCCAGCATGCGCGCCACCATAAAATCAACCAGATCACTGATCTGCTGCGGCTGATGATAAAAGCCAGGTGCTGCTGGCATCATGGTCACGCCAAGGCGAGCCAGCTTCAACATATGCTCGAGGTGGATCGCATTTAGCGGGCTCTCTCTTGGCACCAGGATCAGCTGACCGCGCTCTTTTAGCACTACATCGGCCGCACGCTCGATCAGGTTTTCACTGTTACCATTGGCAATAGCCGCTAAGGTTCCGGTTGAACAGGGGCAAACCACCATTTGTTTCGGTGCTGCCGAGCCTGAGGCGACTGGCGAAAACCAGTCGTCTTTACCATACACCTGCAGTAAGTGGGGTGGGCAGGCGAGTTTTTCAAGCAACTGCTGGCGGCACTTCTCAGGTGCGGCGGATAGCTTAATATCGTGTTCTGTGGCAAACACCACCCGAGCCGCACTGGAAATTAATAAGTGCACTCTGACCTGTTGTTGCAACAAGCTTTCCAATAAACGCCAGCCATAAGGGGCGCCGGAGGCACCGGTAAACGCCAGGGTAATATCCCGTTCCACCGCTTCAGACATGCTCTGCTTCCTTCTGTTGTAGTGATGTAGCTAATTGCTGCGGTAAACCACCAAAGCCACCATTGCTCATTAACACCAGGTGGTCACCGCACCGTACCTGCTGCAACAGTTCAGCTTTCAAGGCTGATACATCCGCAAAAATCTGGGCCTTGCCAGCCAGCGCCTGAGCGACCTGCTGCATACCGTCCTCTGCCCCTTCGCTTTGAAAAATATACACCTGATCAGCTTCTGCCAATGCAGCAGGCAAAGTCGCCTGATGCACGCCACGCTTCATGGTGTTGGAGCGCGCTTCCAATACGGCCAGAATCCGCTGCTGGCCCACTTTGGCTCGCAGCCCGGTCAGAGTCGTCTGGATCGCCGTCGGATGATGGG
>JAIUMG010000094.1 GCA_022565655.1 Alkalimonas sp. | reverse complement strand
ATTGATTACTCCCCGTGTGAATCAATGCATGAATGATCCGCAACACCACATAAAAGGCCCCCATCAATACAAAGGTCATATCCGCCAAGCCTTGCTGCAAAATCAGTACCACAGCAAACATATAAAGCATTGGCATCTGAAACTGGTTGTCAAAATTGCGGCCGGTTGCCACCACTTGAGCACTGGCCTTATCAAACTGCATCAAGCGAAATGCATCCATACTGATCTCACCGCTTCGAGCAGCTTTAAAGCGTCGCCGCCCCATGACAAATAACACCACACTCGTCAAAACAACCTGCGCGAACACAGTTAGTAATAACCATTTATCCATGAGTTCACTCCTGATACTGTAAACAATAGAGCCGTGAGAACAAACTTTGCAAAATCGCGCTCAGCTTAAAGCATCCACCTAAGCGCAGCAAGTAAATGATGAGTCACTCTGAAGCTCGTATCTTGAAGTGACTTGGGTATAATACGGCAACAAAATATTCAAACAGGATCATTGATGGCTCAGTTGTACTTTTATTACTCGGCTATGAATGCCGGTAAATCAACAGCCTTACTGCAAAGTGCCTACAATTATGAAGAGCGAGGCATGCAGGTGGCTCTATTTACTGCAGCCATTGATAATCGCTTTGGCGAAGGCGTAATCAGCTCACGAATTGGTCTTGCCATGCCGGCAACACTATTTGACGCTCGCTTCAATTTTGTTGCACAGTTAAAGCAACAACAAGCCACACAAACTGTAGATTGCGTGCTGATCGATGAAGCTCAGTTTTTAACCCGATCTCAAGTGCAGCAACTAACGGATATTGTGGATGATTTAAAGGTTCCTGTACTGGCATTTGGCCTTCGCACCGATTTTACCGGCCAGACTTTTGAGGGCAGTCATGCACTTCTAGCCTGGGCCGATAAACTGATTGAGTTAAAAACCGTTTGTCATTGTGGACGTAAAGCAAATTTTGTCGTTCGGCTGGATGCCAATGGCAACCCGATCCAAAGTGGCGATCAGATCCAGATTGGTGGCAATGAAAGCTACGTGTCCATGTGCAGGGCACATTTCAAATCATTGGTCTGGCAGGCAGAATAACACGTACCTTGCTTGATGTGAGACAAGCTAGCAATAAAGGTAATTTATTGCTCTTTTTGGGGATTGCAGCTAATTAGGTTATAGTTAGAAAAAGCAATATCAGAGGATGAAATGCCTGAATTTAAAGGTGATCCCCCCCATTACTGGGCAATTATTGATGCACTTCCCTTTGCTGTATTACTCAAAGATACGGCGAAACCAGATATTTTTGCCAATACACAAGCATTAAAGTTACTCAATAAGACTGATGGGTCATTTGTCCTTAGCCTGAATGATATTCGCCATATCCCCCTCGCCGATCCTACGACAAAAGCGTCTTTATCATTGGCGCAGAACCCATTGCTGATGGCGCTTAGTGGCAGCATCATGAATCGCTCAGTGCTGTTTGAACATTCTGGATCCATAGTGCAGTTATACGCGACCAATGTGCAACTGAGTTTCACATTAAGTAACTCAGCCCTGATCGTGCTCACCCCAGAAAGCTCAGTATCACAACATGAGTTAAAATACTTAGCGCTCAATGATGATATCAGTGAACTGCAAGAGGCCTTAGCATTTGACAAGTTGATGTCACTGATTTCAGCAGAGTTGATCAACGTTCAACCAGAGCAACTGGATACGCATATCGAAGATGCATTAACTGCGTTAGGTGAGTTTTGTCATGCCGATCGTAGCTACGTCTTTTTGTTCAATGAGCAAATGACAACCATGAGTAATACGCATGAGTGGGTTCGTGATGGTATTTCATCACACAAGGCACACCTGCAAAATATGCCCGAGTCCTCACAACCCTATATTTGGCAGATTCTAAAATCAGAGCATATTTTTGCCGTGCCGGATATCAATCAACTGCCGGATGAGGCAAGCCTCGAAAAGCAGGAGTTTATTCGTGAAGACATCCAATCAGTGTTGTGTACTGCCATGTTTAGCGAAGGACAACTGCTCGGCTTTGTTGGCTGCGACATGGTGGCACGCAAACGTAACTGGACAGCCAGTGATATTCGCCGCGTCAAACTGGTTGGAAACATGATTGCCAATACCATCCAAAACGTCAATTACCGACTGTCTTTACAACAAGTGCAGGATGAACTGCTTAAAGCAAATCTTGAGTTAAAAGAGTTGGCAGCCAGAGATGGCCTTACTGGTATTGCCAACCGTCGCCAGTACGATGAAGTTGTGCTGCAGGAGATGCACCGCTGCGCTCGGGCAGAAGCTCCGCTTTGTTTAATGCTGATCGACATTGATCACTTTAAAGCCTTTAACGACAATTATGGTCACCTGGCTGGCGATGATGCATTAAAGCGTGTTGCTGACTGTCTGCAGCAGCAATTAAAACGTCAGGGTGAATTGGTGGCTCGTTATGGTGGCGAGGAGTTTGCCGTGATCCTGCCTCACTGCACTCCTGATGAGGCGCCATTAATTGCAGAGCGGTTGCGACTTAGTGTTCAGGAGCTTGAGATACCACATAAACACTCGCCATGGCAGTCATTAACCATCAGTATCGGCTACTGTCAACTCACTCCAGATAAAAGTATCAGTAGCACAAGCTTACTAAGAAAAGCGGATGCGGCTCTATACCAGGCTAAAGCGGCAGGACGAAATCAGGTGCAGGGAACACATCAGTAACCCCTCATCCATGAGGGGGCTATGAGCGAGTCAGTTAGGCAAGATTAAAAACGGTAACTTGCTCCAACAGTATAGAGATCTTCACCGGTTTCCAGATTGTCAAAAGTAACCTGAGCGCGGATAGCCAGCTGAGCCATCGGGTACCATTGACTGCGAATAGTAAATGCATCGGTATCTGTACTCAAGCCGTTCTTAGAGGTCCAGTCATACAGCAAGCCAACCGATAGTGTCTTACCAAAGTAGTAATCACCACCCAAGCTAAAGCGGTTTCGACTGGTACGTTTAAGATCCGTGTATCTGGCTTCAATACTCATAAAGTCACCAGTTGGCAGGCGCATTAGTTTTTTAGAGCTAAATCCAAGCTGGGAGGCCGAGCCTTGCCCATCTAAACGCAAATGCTCCACATCGACGGTTACCAGCCAGTCAGCCTGCAGAAAATAGCCCAGCTGTGATAAAGCAGATTTGCTGCTCGAACCATTGATGCTGTTGTAATCCAGGCCTACATAGAAATTATGGTTGTCAGACATATACTCACCGCCGACGCCCCAGGCAGCAAAGCTATCTTTAATGCCATCCGTTTTTATGGTGCCACGATTGTATAGCCCATAGACACTGCTATTTCGACCAATAAAGGCAGCTTCAGCCAGCGGGGCTATGGCATTGCTTTCTACAGGGGTCAAATAATAACGGTGCAACATATCCCAACTTTGCAAATCAGAAGTCTGCACATCACCCCAGGAGAAATCGAGTGATGTCTCGTGCTGGTAGTTATTGGCAATAGCAGCAACAGATACAACAGACATCAGCGAAGCGAGCAGTGTACGTTTCATCATATCTTATCCTTTCAAATCATAGACGGAAAAAGCATCCTGAGTACGTATGAATCAAGAGTATACGTCACCCAGTGCTGGCAGCATGCTAGCGACCACTGACTTAATGCAAACTGAACAAGTTGAGACTTCAGTATAATAAACTACTGAAATGATTACTCATTAGCCACTAGCTGCTCTTGTATCAGCTTCAATTGATCCCGACAGTGTGCCGCTTGTTCAAACTCTAGGTTTTCAGCATGGAGCTTCATCTGGCTTTCCAGTTTAGCTATTTGTTCATGCAATGTCGCCTGGCTAGTGGCTGCATACGAGCTTGCAGTCTCGGCAACCTGCCTGCTCTCGGGCTCCGGCTCTTGAGCAAGGTCCATCACATCGGTAATTTTTTTCATTAACCCTTTCGGGGTAATACCGTGCAAGGTATTAAACTCTACCTGTTTTTGTCGACGCCTATCCGTTTCATCAATCGCGCGCTGCATCGAGCCTGTAACCTGGTCGGCATACAAGATAGCTCTGCCATTCAAGTTTCGTGCTGCCCGGCCAATGGTCTGGATCAAAGAGCGCTCAGAGCGCAAGAAGCCTTCTTTATCGGCATCCAGTATAGCGACCAGAGAGACCTCTGGGATATCCAAACCTTCACGCAGCAGATTGATGCCAACCAATACATCAAACACCCCAAGTCGCAAATCGCGAATGATCTCAACCCGCTCAACGGTATCAATATCTGAATGCAGATAACGCACTAGCACCTGATGCTCTGCTAAGTAATCCGTCAGATCTTCAGCCATTTTTTTGGTCAGTGTGGTGACCAGAACCCGTTCGCCCACCTTTGAGCGCTTAAAAACTTCCGACAATAAATCATCCACCTGCGTAGCCACAGGCCGGATCTCAATCTCAGGGTCAATCAACCCTGTCGGTCTGACGACTTGCTCAACCACTTCACCGGATGACTTGTCCAACTCGTAAGCCGCTGGCGTTGCAGACACATAAATACGTTGTGGCGCAATGGATTCAAACTCATCGAACTTCAATGGCCGGTTATCCAACGCCGAAGGCAAGCGAAAGCCATAATTCACCAGGTTTTCTTTACGTGACCGGTCGCCTTTATACATGGCGCCAATCTGTGAGATGGTGACGTGTGACTCATCTATAAACATCAAACCATCTGCCGGAAAATAATCCAGCAATGTTGGCGGTGGCTCACCGGGCTCGCGTCCGGATAAGTACCGAGAATAATTTTCGATGCCAGAGCAATACCCCAATTCAACCATCATCTCGATATCAAACTGGGTGCGTTGAGATAAACGCTGCTCCTCGACCAGCTTATGCTGCTCCAATAACTGCTGTTTTCTATCCGCCAACTCCACTTTAATACGTTCTACAGCGGCCAGAATTTTTTCCCGCGGAGTAACATAGTGGGTTTTAGGGTAAACCGTGTAACGGGTCACCACCTTCTCAACGGTCCCCGTCAGAGGATCAAATAAACTGATCCGATCGATTTCATCGTCGAACAGCTCAACCCGAACCGCGAAGGAATCCGACTCAGCCGGGAAGATATCTATCACATCGCCACGAACCCGGTAGGTCGCACGCTCAAAGGCTAGATCATTGCGCTGATACTGCAGCTCAGCCAAACGACGGAGTAAAAAACGCTGGTCAATGGTATCGCCTTGCTTTAAGTGCAACAGCATTTTCATGTAAGAGGCCGGATCGCCCAAACCATAAATAGCCGATACCGAAGCAATAATTACCACATCTCTGCGTTCCATCAGTGCTTTGGTTGCCGATAACCGCATTTGCTCAATATGCTCATTGATGGACGCATCTTTTTCAATAAAGGTATCCGTCGCTGGCACATAGGCTTCTGGCTGATAGTAGTCGTAGTACGATACAAAATACTCCACAGCATTGTCAGGAAAAAACGCTTTCATTTCTCCGTACAATTGCGCTGCCAAGGTTTTATTGTGCGCCATGATCAAAGTAGGTCTGCTAACCTGCTGAATAATATTGGCCATGGTGAAGGTTTTTCCTGAGCCCGTGACGCCAAGCAGAGTTTGGTGAGCTAAACCGGACTCCAACCCATCCACCAGTTTTTCAATAGCTTCAGGCTGATCGCCTGCAGGCTGGTAGTCTGAAACCAAACGAAATGCTTTACTCACGCTGCATCCTCCATGACGAGCTGCTGTTGCTCTATCTGACCTATCGAGCGCTGAAACCAAACATAACTGATCAGCGCCATACATAAGTTGGCCAGCGCACAGCCGATGAAAAGTCCCTGCAGTCCCGCCAACTGCCCTCCCAGCCAGGCAAAGGGCACATAAAACACAAACAATCTAAGCACACTTAACCAAAGCGCCTGAATAGGCAGGTGCAGAGCATTCAAAGACGAGTTGGTCAAAATAATCAGTCCCTGCAAGCCATAGCCCAGCGGTAAGATCCACAGAAACAGCATAATTAACTGTTGCACAGCCGGATCACTTGAAAAGACCCGAGCCAGCGTCGAAGCACCGAGAGCTAGTAACAGATACAATAACAACTGCCAGGCAAAAATAAAGCGAATACTGTATAGGTAAGCGGCCCGCACACGCTGCAACTGTCCCGCTCCAAAATTTTGGCTGATAAAAGGAGGCAAGGTGGTCGAGAGTGCCAGAATCACCAGACAGGCCATACTCTCCAACCGAATCCCGACACCAAAAGCAGCTACCGCCTCAGCGCCGTAACCCGCTACAATAGCAGTGAGCACCGCCATGGCGAGAGGGGTCAACATATTTGCCCCTGCGGCAGGAAAACCAATCCGCAACACTTTGCGATAAATAGGTAAAGCTCGTTGTAAAGGCTGCCAACCACTGTCGATCAAGCCACGCTTCCGTAGCAAATACAAAACAGCGACTGAACCTATCAACCAGGAAATGACACTGGCTAACGCAGCGCCTTGCATTCCCATGGCTGGTACCGGGCCATAGCCAAAAATCAGCAATGGATCCAACACAGCATTAGCCAGTCCACCACCCGCCATAATAAACGCTGGCAACTTTGTTTCACCAGCCGCCCTTAATATACTATTACCCACCATCGGGATCATCAGAAAGACAACGCCTGCCAGCCAGATCCACATGTATTGGCGAATAAGTTGCAAAATAGCCGGTTGCGCCCCAAGCAGACCAAATAGGACATCGTGTAAAAGCCAGCCGAGTAAAGCCAGAGCAATGATAAGAAAACCAGCCAGCCACAAAGCAGCCAAACCATCGGCCCGAGCTTCTTCGTTATTACCTGCCCCCAGCGCTTTAGCAATCACAGCTGACGTACCAATCCCCAAACCAATCACTAAACTGATGAATGTAAATGTAATGGGAAAGGTAAAACTAACCGCAGCCAACTCTTGCGTTCCAAGCAAGCTGATAAAAAACGTGTCCACCAAATTAAAACTCATTAGGGTAAACATGCCCAACAGCATCGGCACTGTCATGCGCTTTAAGGTGTGTCGAATATCGTGATGCAGTAAGGAGTCTTTCGTCGAAGAAGTCATAAACCAGCTTAGCCAAAAAGGAGGCGTTTATTGTAAAGAAAAGTGACGCCTGATACTACGTTAAAGCGACAAAAGTAATGACTTAAAAGGCAATAGCAGCAAATTTAGTTCACAAAGTAGTTCGTTACCAACAGCAAGCACTCGATAAAATATTCATTTGCTTTACGTTTCCAGCCGAAATAAATAAGTAACTGAATATAAAGGATATAATTTTTTATGATTTTTCTATTGACCGCCTTGCACCCCTTGAAAACTCTAAGGTTTACTTATTCACCACAGAGTCATACACAGAGTTATCCACAGCTTCTGTGAGTAACTTCCGGTACGCCAACAGAACCAAGCTTTTACCACCAGAAACTTTAAGACAACCACAGCAAGTTGACGATTATATACCCAGGTAAACCATAAAAACTAAAATCAAACAGCTTAAGTGTTGACAGCTATATAGACTGGCATTAGTATTGCCGCCGTTGCATTTGCTGTTCCTCAGTAGCTCAGTTGGTTAGAGCGGCGGACTGTTAATCCGTAGGTCGTTGGTTCGAGTCCAACCTGGGGAGCCATTCAATTGCATCATTCTTTTGTTCCTCAGTAGCTCAGCTGGTTAGAGCGGCGGACTGTTAATCCGTAGGTCGTTGGTTCGAGTCCAACCTGGGGAGCCATTCAATTGCATCATTCTTTTGTTCCTCAGTAGCTCAGCTGGTTAGAGCGGCGGACTGTTAATCCGTAGGTCGTTGGTTCGAGTCCAACCTGGGGAGCCATATCAACTTTCCGGCCAGTCTTGCAATATAAAGATTTATTTTTGCTCATTTTTTTGATTTAATCCCGTCTTTACTACTATAACTAGACTAAACCGTTGGCATTTCTCTGGTTTGCTTGGGTGGTCAATTCAATGAATAAGCTTCTTCAACTCGTTATTGTACAACTCATCACTGCAGTGCTCATTACTGCTCTGCTGCTATTCAATCAGCTCAGCTCCGCCAAACAAGAGTTAGCCGTGCAAGAAACACAGGGCAGGCTGGTCATTCAGCAACTGCTGCAAGAGCATTTCGAAACAGATGGTAAAGTGCTGAGTCGCCAAATCCGTCAAAGCCTGAACCCGCTCCAGTTACAAATCAGCCTGACAGATGGTACCGAACTGTATAACCACCGTTCATCTTCCAGCGCTGCTGGCATGGCAAGTGCATTCTTGCAATGGCAAGGCTATCAGCATCCGGTTCGTACCTTACAAAATAATGAGCTGGGGTTACAGGTTCGTTATCAGCTCAATCATGATGCACTCATTGACCAGCTGCAATCTCGTTTGTGGCTGGTATTGTTCACCCCACTGCTCATTTGCTTACTGGCCACTGCAGCATTGTATTGGTGGCTCTCATATCAACTGCGTACGGTAAGCCGCAGTGTGAGTTCACTGCTGGATCATTGCGCCAGTAACCCCGGCCACCCCCTGGATACCACGCAATTGCCACAAGCATTTGAAGATACAGCCGATAGCTTGCAAAACTTTGCTCAAGTGAACCATAAGAAGCTCAGCGAGATGACCGCTAATGCTCGTCAGGTCACAGAAGATGCCTATAAAGATCAAGTCACTGGTTTACCAAACCGCAATCGCTTTGTGCAGTATTATGAAGAGCAACTGAGTCAATCTGACCAGGTGGATTTTGGTATTTTTGCCATTACCCGTTGCACTGAACTGCAGGGGCTGAACCAAACCAGAGGCTACCTGGAAGGCGATAAGTACATCAAAGAGGTGTGTGAAGTTCTCAAAAAAGCGGTGGCAACCTACCCAGGTGGTCAATTGTACCGGTTAAATAGCTCTGACTTTGGTTTGCTATTACCGCGGGTGACCCCAAAAGAAGCTGAAAATTTTGCTGTTCAACTGCAAAGCCGACTGAATGAATACCAAAAAATTGCAGAACTGGACTCTGTGGCCTATACCGGCTTGGTGAGCTATGAAAGTGGTCGTGCTTTGGGTGAACTGCTGGCCATTGCTGATACGTCCATCAGCCTGGCGCAAACCAAACAAACCAATGCCTGGCATTTGCAAAAAGAATCCGCAGGTTTGGAAACCGCCAGCTACGGCTATGGCAATCAAAACTGGCGTAATGTCATTGATGATGTGCTGGCCAATAACCGCATTGCTTTACTGTACCAGACCATTCAACCGTCATCGCGCTCCGCTAAAGCTTACTCTGAAATCCTGGTGCGTTTTAAAACCCAGGAAAATCAGGTGTTACCCACCGCTTCTTTTCTGGCGATGGCGGAAAAGCTGGATCGCATCATCGCGGTTGATCGTTTGATTATTGAGACAGCTCTTAACACCATCAAAAGCAAAAACCTGCAAGACCAATACTTTGGTTTAAACTTGTCATCACGCTGTGTGCATGATGATCAGTTTATTATCTGGCTGGAGCGTCGTTTACTCAAAGATGCAACCATTGCGGCCAAGCTGATCTTTGAAGTCACCGAGTTTGGCTTGCAACAAAACTTGAAAACCAGTAAGCGCTTTATTGACATGGTTCACCGGGCAGGCGCTCGTATCACCGTCGAAAAGTTTGGCGTTGGTATTACATCCTTTAAGTTTTTCCGCGAATTGAAACCAGACTACATTAAAATGGACGGTAGCTATACCCGCCACATTGATGATGACAAAAACAATCAATACTTTTTACGCCTGATGATAGACTTAGCGCATCGAATTGGGGTTGGCGTCTTCGCTGAGTCGGTGGAAACCCAGGAAGAAAAACACATGTTAGACTCCTTATTCATTGATGGTTGTCAGGGCTATTATGTGGGAAAACCAACCCCTCTTTAATCCGGTTGCTTACCTGCTTGCCAGCTGATGAAAATCAGATAACCCTACAGGCTACAGGTTGTTATCAAACTGGCTTCAGCGCATAATAGCGCCATGAAGCCAGCTGTAACTCGACTATGACCGAATTTCTACTTCTTTTAATCAGTACCGTACTGGTCAATAATTTTGTGCTCGTTAAGTTTCTTGGGTTATGCCCCTTCATGGGCGTATCCGGTAAGCTTGAGACGGCAATCGGTATGTCACTGGCCACCACTTTTGTTTTAACGCTGGCATCGGTATGCAGCTATTTGGTTGATCACTATCTGCTGGCACCGCTCGATTTATTGTACCTTCGTACCCTGAGTTTTATTCTGGTCATTGCTGTGGTGGTTCAGTTCACCGAAATGGTGGTGCATAAAACCAGCCCGACCCTGTATCGTTTGCTTGGTATTTTTCTGCCATTAATCACCACCAACTGTGCCGTGCTTGGCGTCGCTTTATTAAATGTGACAGCAAATTACAACTTTATCGACTCGATTGTCTTTGGCTTTGGTGCCGCAGCAGGTTTTTCATTGGTGTTGATTTTGTTTGCGGCGATGCGCGAGCGCCTGATTGCTGCTGACGTGCCTGTTGCCTTTCGTGGCGCGGCTATTGCGATGATCACGGCCGGACTAATGTCATTGGCATTCATGGGGTTCACTGGGCTGGTGACTATATCATGATCGTTTTAGTAGCCTTACTCGCGCTTGGTGTACTGGCACTGATTTTTGGCGCCATCCTCGGCTATGCATCGATTCGTTTTAAAGTCGAAAGCGACCCGCTGGTTGAGCAAATTGATGACATCTTGCCCCAGACACAGTGCGGTCAATGTGGTTACCCAGGCTGCCGGCCTTATGCTGAAGCCATTGCCAATGGTGATGCCATCAATAAATGCCCCCCGGGTGGCGATACAGCCATTCGAAAGTTGGCCGACCTAATGGGGGTTGAGGCAAAACCGCTGGATGCAGCCCAGCAAGAAGCCGAGAAAAAGGTCGCTTTTATTCGTGAAGATGAATGCATAGGCTGCACTAAG
>JAIUMG010000093.1 GCA_022565655.1 Alkalimonas sp. | reverse complement strand
CCTGATCCTCATAAAAACGGATACTGCGAGTCGTGATATCAAACTCTTTAGCCAACTCACTGATAGAATAGGTGGTTTCGGTTATTTGCGTCATAGCTATCTTCCTGAAATCTGCCGACAACTATAAGTGAAGTTTACGTAAAGGTAAAGCTGGGGGCTGGCGGTTGGTTTTTGTCAAAGATGCAATTTACGCTCGTTGTAAAGCAAAAATGCCAAAAACACTGGGCAGACCAATGCAAAATAACGAACCAACACGACAAAACTGCACCATAGTGGTATAAGGTTGACGTTGGCGTAAACGTCAATATGGTGTAGGCTCTAACACAAATTTATTTGTTACAGAGAACGGAGAAACACTGATGGCCGAGCAAGATTCAATCGTAATAGTGGCAGCAAAGCGGACTGCCATGGGTGGATTTATGGGTGGTTTATCCACAGTAAGTGCCACTGATTTAGGCGCAACTGCGATCAAGGCAGCCATGGCCGAGGCCGGAATTTCAGGTGAGCAAATCAGCGAAGTGATTATGGGCAACGTTCTGCCTGCAGGGCTGGGGCAGGCTCCAGCGCGTCAGGCGACTATTAAAGCGGGCTTGCCGTTGTCTGCTGGAGCAACCACCATCAATAAGGTGTGTGGTTCAGGGCTGAAAATCGTGATGCTAGCTCATGACCTCATTAAAGCAGGTTCCGCCGATGTGGTGGTAGCAGGTGGTATGGAGTCGATGTCGAATGCACCTTACTTATTGCCAAAAGCCCGCGCTGGTTTTCGCATGGGCCACGGTGAAGTGAAAGATCACATGATGCTGGATGGGCTCGAGAATGCCTACGATGGCAAAGCGATGGGCTGTTTTGCTCAAGATACCGCCAATGAATACAGCATTGGCCGTGAAGCCATGGATCAGTTTGCAGTGACATCACTGACCCGTGCGCAAGCCGCTATAGAAAGTGGCGCTTTTGCTGAAGAGATTGCACCGATGGTGTATGCCAGTCGCAAAGGGGAAGTCACCTTTGCTATTGATGAACAGCCGGGCAATGCCAAAATCGACAAGATCCCGGGCCTTCGGCCAGCTTTTGCGAAAGACGGCACCATTACCGCGGCGAACTCCAGTTCTATTTCCGATGGTGCTGCTGCGCTGATTTTGATGCGTGAATCGGACGCCAAAGCCAAAGGGATCGCGCCACTTGCGAAAGTAGTGGCTCATGCCACTCACTCAATTGAACCTGCATTATTCACCGTTGCGCCAGTGGGGGCGATGCAGCAAGTTTTGGAAAAAGCCGGTTGGCAGAAAGACCAGGTGGATCTGTGGGAAATTAACGAAGCCTTTGCCATGGTGACTATGTTGGCTATCCAAGAGTTAGGGCTAGAGCACGACAAAGTCAATGTGAATGGTGGTGCTTGTGCGCTGGGTCATCCTATTGGTGCTTCAGGTGCCCGTATTCTGGTGACCTTAATTCACGCACTGAAAAAGCGTGGCCAAAAAACGGGTGTTGCCTCTTTGTGCATTGGCGGTGGCGAGGCTGTCGCACTGGCGGTAGAAGTCCTGTAAGGCACGACTTTAATTTCAGTACAGACCGTTAGGCAGTTCCAAATAATAATAAGCCAAACGGTCTGATTTTATTTTTTCGGGAGAAGCATGTTATGACCAAGCAAGTCCAACTTTTTATTGATGGCGAATTTATTGACTCAACCACTGAGCAATGGATCCCAGTAACCAACCCGGCAACTCAGGATGTGATTGCGCAAGCGCCTTGTACCACACAAGATGAAATGGCCCGTGCCATTGCTTCTGCAAAACAAGCCTTTCAAAGCTGGAAGGAAGTACCGGTATCAGAGCGAGCTCGCCTAATGATGCGTTTTGGCAATTTGCTGAAAGAACATCAAACCGATATTGCTGAAATTATTTGTCAGGAATTGGGCAAAACGCTGGAGGATGCCAAAGGCGATGTCTGGCGCGGTATTGAGGTGGTTGAGCAAGCCGCTAATATTCCTTCATTGATGATGGGTGAAACGGTAGAGAATGTGGCCCGCAGCATCGATACCTATAGCTACATTCAGCCATTAGGCGTTTGTGCTGGTATCACTCCCTTTAACTTCCCGGCGATGATCCCATTATGGATGTTCCCGATGGCGATTGCCTGTGGCAATACCTTTATACTGAAACCATCAGAGCAAGACCCAATGACAGTGAATCGGATCGCTGAGCTGTTTGCTGAAGCGGGTGCACCTAAGGGCGTATTGCAAGTGGTACATGGGGCGAAGGAGCAAGTGGATACCATTTTGCACCACCCGGATATTAAAGCGATTTCTTTTGTTGGCTCGGTCAATGTCGGGCAGTATATCTACAAAACCGGGACTGATAACCTGAAGCGGGTGCAGGCCTTTGCTGGGGCGAAAAACCACATGGTGGTGATGCCAGATGCCAATAAGCAACAAGTGATCAATGCCTTGGTGGGTGCTTCTGTGGGGGCAGCTGGCCAGCGTTGCATGGCAATTTCTGTGGCTGTTTTTGTTGGCGCAGCACAAGATTGGATCCCTGAAGTAGCTGAAGCCATTGGCAAGGTGCATCCTGGGGTCTATACCGATCCAAATGCAGCCTATGGCCCACAAATCAGCCCGCAAGCCAAAGCCCGCGTATTATCATTGATTGATCAAGGTAAGAAAGAAGGTGCGACCTGCCTGGTTGATGGCTCTGATTGTCAGGTAAAAGATTACCCGAATGGCAACTGGGTTGGCCCGACTGTATTTTCCGATGTTACTCCAGAGATGACCATCTACAAAGAAGAGATATTTGGCCCTGTGCTATGTACCTCCTCGGTGGACACGCTGGAAGAGGCGATTGCTTTGGTCAATGACAGCCCTTATGGCAATGGCACCTCGATTTTCACCGCCAGCGGAGCCGCTGCGCGTAAGTACCAGCATGAGATTGAAGTCGGTCAGGTTGGGATTAATATTCCGATCCCGGTACCACTGCCATTCTTCTCGTTCACAGGCTGGAAAGGTTCGTTCTACGGTGACCAGCATGCCTATGGTAAGCAAGCGGTGCGGTTTTATACCGAGACCAAAACCATCACTGCGCGTTGGTTCAACGACGATATTCCGGTCTCAGGCCCCAATATGTCGATTAATTTACGTTAAGTCAGATTTAAGTGTATTTGTAGTGCGGGGCTTCCACCGTAACAACACGCAGACTCGCGAATTTCTCCCAAATTCGCTTTTGAATGTCTGCTTAGTTGTTCCGGCTCCGCCCGCCTGCAAGTTCAGAGTAAATGACCAATCGGAACGAGCGCAGCGTAAGGGGAATTAATAAGCGAGCAATCAAAAGTGAGGCTGGGAGAGCCGAACGGGCGAGCGTTTAAATCCCCTGAAAGCGTAGTGATTGGTACAGCGGTAAGGTCAAAACCTATGAATTTCAATTTAACCGAAGACCAACAAGCATTTGCCGATTCTGCCCGTCAGTTTGCCGGCCAGGAACTAGCCCCTTATGCGGCCCAGTGGGACCGTGACCATCATTTCCCCAAAGATGTGATCCAAAAAGCAGGCGAGATGGGCTTTTGCTCTTTGTATACCCCGGAAGAAGATGGCGGTATGGGTTTATCCCGACTCGACTCATCCATTATTTTTGAGCAATTGTCGATGGGCTGTACCGCTACCACGGCCATGCTGACCATTCACAATATGGCGACCTGGATGGTGGCGAACTGGGGTACTGCTGATGCCAAGGCGGAATGGTGCGAGCATTTAGTTACTGGCCAGAAACTGGCGTCCTACTGTTTAACCGAGCCGGGTTCTGGCTCCGATGCTGCGGCTTTACGTACGTCTGCGAAAAAAGATGGCAATGAGTATGTACTGAATGGCTCGAAGATGTTTATTTCCGGGGCTGGCAGTACCGAGTTGCTGGTGGTGATGGCGCGAACTGGAGAGGCTGGACCGAAAGGCATTTCTGCTTTTATTGTGCCCGCGGATGCCAAGGGCGTAATTTACGGCAAAGCCGAAGAAAAAATGGGCTGGAATGCCCAGCCAACCCGCTTGATTACCTTTGAAGATGTGCGTATCCCTGCGCATTATTTACTGGGTGACGAAGGGCAGGGGTTTGCCTTTGCGATGAAAGGGTTGGATGGTGGCCGTATCAATATCGCCACCTGCTCCATTGGTACGGCGCAACAGGCGCTGGAAACGGCGCGTAATTACATGCGGGAGCGTCAGCAATTTGGCAAACCTCTGGCAGCTTTTCAGGCACTGCAGTTCAAACTGGCCGATATGGCGACAGAGCTGGTCGCGGCACGGCAACTGGTGCGCCTGGCTGCGTTTAAGCTGGATCAACAAGATCCGGAAGCAACCGCTTATTGCGCCATGGCTAAGCGCTTTGCCACAGATGTAGGGTTTCAGGTGTGTGATCAGGCGCTGCAACTGCATGGCGGTTATGGCTACATCAAAGAGTATCCTTTAGAACGTCACTTCCGTGATGTTCGGGTTCACCAGATTTTAGAGGGAACCAACGAAATCATGCGTTTAATCATCAGTCGTCGCTTGCTGGATGAAGCGGCCAGCGATATCTTGTAACGCCTGTTATTTCATTTCTCATTTTCGTTTCTCATTTATCAAGGAGTTAAGGATGGCAGAATTAAAACTGGAAAAGCGTAATCATACGGCGCTTATGACCATGTCCAATCCTCCAGCCAATACCTGGACTAAAGAGACATTGCAGCAACTGAAGCAGCTGGTGCTGGAGTTACAGCAGGATAAATCCATTTATGCGTTAGTGATCACCGGCGAAGGTGAGAAGTTTTTTTCTGCTGGCGCTGATCTGAAATTATTCGCCGATGGTGATAAAGCAGTGGCCTCCGATATGTCACGGGTTTTTGGAGAGGCTTTCGAAACTCTGAGCAATTTTCATGGTGTGTCCATTGCTGCCATTAATGGCTTTGCCATGGGCGGTGGGCTGGAAGTCGCCTTAGCCTGTGATATCCGCATTGCAGAAGAGCAAGCGCAGATGGCTTTGCCTGAAGCTAAGGTGGGCTTATTGCCCTGTGCCGGTGGCACACAAAACCTGGCCTGGCTGGTGGGTGAAGGCTGGGCGAAGCGGATGATTTTGTGTGGGGAACGTGTAAAAGCCGATAAGGCTGAACAGATCGGCCTGGTCGAGGAAGTGGTGCCTGGCGGGCAGGCACTGAGCACGGCGCTGGCGCTGGCGGATAAAGTTGCAGAGCAAAGCCCTTCGTCTGTCAAATCCTGTAAAGCATTGATTCAAAAAGGGCGGAGTGGCAGCATGCAGAGTGCGCTGCCATTGGAGCGTGAGCTTTTTGTGGCACTGTTTGATACTAAGGATCAGGTTGAAGGTGTGCAGGCTTTCTTAGAAAAACGATCCGCAACATGGGTGAATGGCTAATGACTACTGAACAAGACGTTGTCCTTTATCAGGAGCTGAGTACGGCAGCAGGCAAAAAAATTGCAGTCGCTACGCTAAACAGTGAAAAGTCGCTGAATGCCTTGAGCTTACCGATGATCGAATCATTGTTGCCACAGCTACAGCGCTGGAAAGATGATACCGACATTGCCCTGGTGGTACTGCAAGGTGCTGGTGATAAAGCATTTTGTGCCGGTGGCGATATCCGTGATTTGTATCAGGCCATGAAAGACAATCCGGATCAGTATGCACCTTATGTCGAAGAGTTTTTTAGTAAGGAATACAGTCTGGATTACCTGATCCACACCTTTGAGAAGCCGGTGGTGGTATGGGGCAATGGTATTGTGATGGGCGGTGGTCTGGGCCTCATGGCTGGTGCCTCTCATCGGGTGGTTACTGGCAGCAGCCGTATTGCTATGCCTGAACTGGCGATTGGCCTGTATCCGGATGTCGGAGCCAGTTGGTTTTTAAACCGGATGCCTGCTGGCTGTGGTTTGTTTTTAGGTCTGACGGGTGCATCGATTAATGCTGCCGATGCACGTTTTGTTGGTCTGGCTGATCACTTTATTCTGCATGATAAAAAAGCAGCAGTGCTGGATAAGTTGCTGACTGTGAAATGGGGCGATACCGTTGCCCTGAATCACCAGAAGCTGGCTGATGTGCTGCGCGATTTTGAAGAGCATAGCCGGACTCAGTTGCCACTAAGCCAAATTCGCCCGCATCAATCTGAGATTGCTAAACTGGCCAGTATTGACAGCTTACCCGAGGTGATCAGTGCTATCCATGCCATGCCTGGCGACGATAGCTGGTTAAGCAAAGCGAAAGATGCACTGAATTATGGTAGCCCTATTACCGCACATATTGTTTTTCGTCAGTTGCAACTAGGGCAAAGTATGATCCTGGCAGATAGCTTCCGGTTAGAGCTAGGGATCAGTGTGCAGTGTGGCCGGATGGGGGAGTTTGCTGAAGGTGTTCGGGCCTTGTTGATTGATAAAGATCGTCAGCCCAAGTGGCAATACAAAACAGTAGAGTCGGTTCCTGATGAACTGATCGATACTTTTTTCACCTCTCCATGGACAGCCAGCAAGCATCCATTGAGGATGTTAGGACTATAAAGGAGTCAACAAATGGCACAAGTTGCATTTATTGGTTTAGGAAATATGGGTGGCCCAATGGCCATCAACTTGGTTAAAGCGGGGCACCAGGTTAAGGCTTTTGATCTATCTCTGGACGCATTAGCGGTTGTAAAAGCAGAAGGGGCTGATGTTGCCGTATCTGCCAGTGATGCTGTTGAAGGCGCTGATTTTATCATTTCTATGCTGCCAGCGAGCAAGCATGTTCTAGGTCTTTACCTTGGCGAGCAGGGTATTGCTGGCTCCATCTCAAAACAGGCATTGGTCATTGATTGCTCCACCATTGATGCCGATAGCGCTCGTACCTTGGGTGCTGGTTTGGCAGCGCAGGGGATCGCTTTTATTGATGCACCGGTATCCGGCGGAGTGGGTGGCGCCAAAGCTGGCACCTTAACCTTTATTGTTGGTGGCGACGAAGCTCACTTTCATCGGGCGAAAGAGGTTCTGCAGGGTATGGGAAAGAACACCTTTCATGCTGGTGCCATTGGTGCAGGACAGGTCGCCAAAATTTGCAATAACATGTTGCTGAGTGTATTGATGGTGGCAACATCCGAATCGTTGCAGATGGGCATTGATAATGGGCTGGATCCAAAAGTTTTATCTGACATCATGCTAAAAAGCTCGGGCCGAAACTGGACCTTGGAATTGTATAACCCTTGCCCAGGTGTGCTGGAAAACGTGCCTTCATCCAATGACTATCAGGGTGGCTTTATGGTGGACTTAATGGCCAAAGATTTAGGTCTGGCCCTTGAAGCGGCCACACAAAGTCAGTCCAGTACCCCGATGGGAGCTTTGGCTCGTAACCTTTATGTAGCCCACCAGCGCTCTGGTCATGGCAAGCTGGATTTTTCCAGTATTTTTAAATCGTTTGAGAGAAAAGCATGAACTTACAAAATAAAACCATCGTGATCACCGGTGGTGCACAGGGTTTAGGCTTGGAAATGGCACGTATGTGTGCTGTTGAAGGCGCCAAGCTGGCACTGGTTGATATGAATGCAGAGCAACTGGCCGCGGCCCAAGTGGAGCTGTCTGCCCATACGGACGTTAAGGTTTACTCTGCTAATGTAGCTGTTGAGGCCGAGGTAGAAGCAACCTTCAATCAGATTGATGATGATTTCAATGGCATCGATGGTCTGATCAACAATGCAGGCATTCTGCGCGATGGCTTGTTATTGAAATACAAAGATGGTGAGTTGCTCAGTAAGATGTCTTTGCAGCAATTTCAGTCGGTGATTGATGTCAACCTGACCGGTGTTTTTCTTTGTGGTCGGGAAGCGGCGGCAAAGATGGTACAACGAGGCCGAAAGGGCGTGATAATCAATATGTCGAGCGTGGCACGCTCGGGTAACATGGGTCAGACAAATTATGCAGCATCAAAAGCTGGTGTGGTGGCGATGACCGTGACCTGGGCGCGTGAGCTGGGTCGCTTTGGTATCCGGGTAGGGGCAATCGCTCCTGGCGTGATCCGTACCGCCATGACCGATGCCATGAAACCCGAAGCGCGAGACCGCCTTGAGAAAATGAAACCGGTGGGGCGTTTGGGTGAGGCAAGTGAAATTGCCCATACCGCGAAATATATATTTGAAAATGACTTTTTCACCGGTCGGGTTGTGGAAATTGATGGTGGCATCAGTATGTAATTACATCCCCTTATAACGGGCTTCGGCCCGTTATATTTTTGTTCTTGATCGCAGGAGGCACCATGAAAAAAATACGACTAGTCGCTGTGTTGGCGTTGTTGCTTCCGACAGTGGCTTATACCTCAGATGCAAAGGTGGAGATTACTGAGTTACTGCATCAGTTTCTAGCTGGAGCCACTCGTAACGATGCCAGTATTCATCAACAGTTCTGGGCCGAGGATCTGGTGTATACCAGTTCAGCAGGGGCTCGCTTTGGTAAAGCAGAGTTAATGGTTGGTGTAACTAATCAGGGTGAGCTATCTGAGTCAGATATCACTATGCGTTATGCTGCAGAAGACGTGCACATACGCATTTACGAGGATGTTGCGGCCCTGACCTTTACTTTGATTGGACAAAGCGATAACGGGCTGTTACGTTTCTACAATAGTGGAACTCTGGTGCGGGGCAGTGAGGGCTGGCAGGCCGTTGTTTGGCAAGCGACCAGAGCCTCAGATTAACTTGACACACAGTGATCTTGTGCCGTTCGGCAAAGCTCTGGGTGCTTGGCCGTCAGTTGTTTAAAATATTTTTTGTAGCGCTCCAAGTTGGTGATGCTCAACTCACTTTGTTCAATTAAGTTTATTGCGTGCTTGGCAAACCGCATGCTTTCAGGCGTTAAACCATTGCTCTTACTCATGGCTTGCAACATATTCAGTGCTATGACCGGGTTGGTTGGCATGCAATCAAAGACTTCACAAAATAGTTCGGTGGCTCTGCCATACAGAGACTGCTGATAGGCCTCGGAAGCCTCCTGGTTAATGAGTTTTATTTTAGCTTTTAACTCCTCATGCCTGGTTTGCTCCATTTTTAGCATGATCCGCTGGGTTTCAGTTAAGAAGTCATCTTTCGCCAGATAGTCATTCAGCTTATCAATATAAAACTCACTTTCGTATAAGTCACCAATTTCAAAATAGGCTTTGGCGGCATCGAGGCAGCTATCAATGGTGATTGCCTTTTTCTTTAACCCAGAGATAGAGCCAAGCAGCTCCTTGGCTTCTAACAACATCATCTTGGCAGCAAGAATTCGGCTACGTAACACCTGAACCTCTTGTTGCAATGCTGCCTCATTAAAACGCTTGTTAAAAGCAGTAACCAGCTGATTGGCGTTTTGCAAGTGGACGGCTCGCTCCATAACATTACAGGTGCAGGCATGATCTACTAAAGCTCTTGCATGATTTAAGTAGTTGTCGGCAGTATCATGGATAGAGTACCTGGCTGCCGCGACTAATTTCCCGTGGATCCTTGCAGCCGCTTCTTTATTACCAGTGATACTGGTTAAGTTGCATAAAGTATGTTGGCGGATGATATTTTTGGGTGATAAAAGTGCAGCTTCGGACAAGGTTTCACACGCCAGCTCATAGCGATGGTGTTTAACGTATAACCTGGATAGCCAATCCAGCGCTTCAATTTTAGTGTCGTCGAACTGGGTCAGATCGGCTAACTCCAGTTCGGTATCATCCCAGCGCTCCTGATGGAAACATGCCAGAGCATAGCCTAAGCGAGCCCAGCTGTATGATTTGTTATTCTTTAATTGTTTATAGAACTGCTCGGCTTTAGCATAGGCTTTAGTTTTAAGCAGCAACTCTCCTTTTAACCGTAGTGTGGTCGTTGCAAAGTCCGGCTTCGCTTTCAATGCTTTATCGCATTCACTTATTGCTTCACTGTAATCATGGTTTGAAAGGCTCAGGTATACTTTACGTAATGCTATCTTCGACTTGATTGCTCTGATGATCCGTTCTTCAAGGACAGGGTAGGTAAATGGTTTTAATAAGTAGTCATCAGGCTGCAACTCAATCATGCCATGCACAATTTTTCGTTGGTTTTCAGCGCTAATGATCATGAAGCAGCATAAATGGCTTAATAAGTCTTGTTGCTTTAGTGCTTCAAACAGTTGATAGCCGTCTTTGCAGTCGCCCAGGTTGAAATCACATAAAATGAAATCGAATGGTATTTCTGTGCATTTTTTGAGTGCTTCAGTCGAGTTTCTGGCCAAGTGGATGGCTTCAAAACCTATTGTCTGCAGCATGCCCTTGATGGTGGCTCGAACTGGTGCACAATCTTCAACAATCAATACTTGCTTGCAACGAAAAAATGATGGATCCATGATGGTTTCAACTGGATAACTGGCGATTCTTTGAACATACTAACTTGCATTTATCTTTCGAGTAAAGCGACTTCCTATTTTTGAAAAACACGATTGAGAATAATCGATCTTTTTTTGACTACGCTCGTATCTTAAGGTTACTTGGCTAACGTAAAAACAATGAGGATCCTGCTATGGAGTTTCACCGTCTTGAGCACTTAAACCGACAAGATGTCCACATCGATGAGTTGGTCGTTCACTCTTATGAGATGGGATTGTATCTGGCCGAAGTCGACTTCGATAATCGAAAAGCATTTATTATTGATGATAGTACTGGCCATCCGAAACGTTTTCAGAGCATTGAACAGGTTAAAGATGCGTTTTCTGAGGCGACGATCCGTAAAGCGTACTTAAGTCACCAATCCGCCTATGATGAAATGGTTGGGACAGCGGATAAAGTTGACAATACATTAAAGGTACCGTTATTCGGCAGCGCTGAGCCTTAACTGCTGCTAATCTGAGCAAACGATTCAGGTTAGTTGATTTTGTGCTTGCCTTGTTTATACAAGTCTCTATAATGCCGCCCAGTCGACACGGGGAAGGCAGCTAATACACCTTTTTTAATGTCGGATAAATTTATGTCAGGCCTACTGGGAAATTGTTTCAAATGGTGCTTGACTTAAATGCTCGACGCAGTAGAATACGCGTCCGCTTCAGGAAACGCCTTGCGGCCTGAAGTAAGCT
>JAIUMG010000092.1 GCA_022565655.1 Alkalimonas sp. | reverse complement strand
TGGTAGTGTGGCATTCGCCATGCGAGAGTAGTACACCGCCAGGCACCTTATTCAATAGAAAAGCCCTACTCGAAAGAGTGGGGCTTTTTGCGTTGGTGCACCTGACCGTATTTAATTCATCAATAAGTCGTAGTGCTGCTGGCTGATAAGCCCTCTATACAATAAGCCTGCCAAACCCTGTAGCCCGCCAGTATGAAGGAACACAAGATTTGTTCCGGGTTTAAAATAATCCTCTGCTATTAATTTAAAGATGGCCTGCATGGCTTTGCCGGTGTAGATGGGTTCCAAACTAATAGTGGTTTGCTGCTTGAAGTCGAGACAAAATTGCAGCAAGCTATCATCAAAGCGTCCATAGCCTTTGCCGACAAAATTATCGATCAAGTGCCAGTTGCTTTGCTGCTGGCTTAAAGCCGCGATTTTTCCAGGTAAGCTAGTATCTTTTACCACGGCAATACCCAGCGTTTGGCAGTCAGGGTGCCCTATAGCTAGGCCCGCTAAAGTCCCGCCACTGCCTGTAGCAGTGATGAGTACATCGGTTTTGCCAGTTGGAGTCACCGCTAAATTAAGCTCGGCGACTCCATTGACCCCATAGGGTGAAGTGCCTCCCTCGGGAACGATCAGTCTGTCTGGATACTCCTGTTGCAGCTGACACAGCCAACTTGGATCCTGTCGTTGTTTGTATTGCTGCCGGTGAAGTGCAATGAGCTGCATCCCTGCTTGTCGGCAAGCGCTCATGGTGGGGTTGGATACATCAAGCTGATCGGTACGTACCAGGCCAGTGCATGGTATGCCTATTTGGCTACAAGTCACCGCTGTGGCCACTAAATGATTTGAGAAAGCGCCGCCAAAGGTCAGAATTCCCTCTTTATGCTGTTGCTGTACTTCGCTAATGTGGTATTTTAGCTTGAGCTGTTTATTACCGGATACGAATAAGCTTGCTGACTCTGGTTGTACTAACCAGAATGTGAGTTGGTGTTTCTCAAGTCGTGGGTGTTTGATTGCTACCCATTGATATGGCTGACTCATGATCATCATGCTAAGCTTTTGATGTGTATGCACCTGATTAAAACAGAATAATAATATTGCTGCCAGACCATGCTGGCATTCATACAGGTTAATCAAACTATGTGGGCAAAACTACAACGCTTCTGGTCTAAAAATAAATCACAGCGCACTATCGTTGCTCTGCATTGGAAGCAAGATAGTTTTAATATCATCAGCCTTAACGAGTCAGCATCAGCCCCTTCAGTCACTCATAGTCAGAGGCAAGATTTCGTCATGGACCAATGGCCACAGGCTTTAAAGTCCTTGCTTGCTACCATGCCTGATATGGAAGAACTGGTATTGGTTTTGGCACCTGAGCACTATCAATTGGTGCAATTGGATAAACCTTCGGTGCCAGACAGTGAGTTGATCCCGGCGTTGCGATGGCAATTAAAAGAGTTGGTATCCATCCCGGTTGATGATATGCAGATTGACTATCTTGATTTACCTACTCCACATCAACAACAGCAAGCACGCTTACAGGTGGTGGTAAGCAGTAAGCAACTACTGCAACAAATGGTTGCTCTGCTTCAGAAAAGCCGTATAAAAATTAACACAATTCTGCCAGAGGAGTGGGTGCTAAAAAGCCTGGTTCCAGAGCAAAACTACCCGACTTTATTCTTATCGCATCAACCTGAGCAAGATGCCTCCATCATGATCCTTCGGGGAGGGCAGGTGTGTTTTTCCCGTCGGATCCGCGGTCTTCAGCAGTTGCATAAATACAGCCTTGAAGAGTTGCAGCAAGGGATCCTGGACAATCTCGGATTGGAAGTCCAACGCTCTGTCGATTACTTTGAGGGGCAGTTGAAACAAGCACCAGTAAGGCACCTGATGTTAGCACTCGATTCTGAAGCACAAAGTCATATTGCTGAGTTCTTCCGTCAACTTGGCTTTGCTCAGGTCGAAGAGCTCAATTTGTCTTCCTGGTTGCCCAACCTGAGCTACAAGGAGCGGGCTGAGTTTGCTTTGCCGTTGGCTGCTGCGGTCAGCAAGTTGTCAGACACATTACAGGAGAATCAACTTGAAAACGCAAGTTAACCTGTTTGATACACAATTACTGCCGGTTTCTGAACCTTATAATTTGCAGCGGTTGTCGCTGATACTCGTTGCTTTGCTCTTGGTTATTTTCGCTGTATTGGCGGTTATTTATACGCAGCAATATCAATTGTCGACAGAGTTCAAACAAGCAGAGCAACAATTGAAACAGGAGCAGAACCAGTTGACTCAGTTTCAGCAGCTACTCAGCCAAAGAGCGCCATCGACGGATTTACTTCGTCAGCAAGAAAAGCTACAGCTCGGTGTTGAACGCCATCAGCGGTTGATCAGTTTACTCAAGGCCAAACAAACAGAGCCCGAACTGACTTTCTCCCAGGTTATGAGCCATTTAACCGACGTGGATGCCCCTCAATTGTGGTTGACCGAGTTTCGTTTACAACAGCGACGCAGTGAGTTTTTTGGGCAAACCAACCAGTCGTCTGCAGTGCCAGACTGGATGAGTCGGCTTGGTGGCTTGCCATACTTTCAGGGACAACGTTTTCAGGGGTTGACCATGCAACAGCATGAATCGAATGAAGTATTGTCATTCCATGTGGTGGCTAGCCCAGGAGAGGCGTTATGAGTTGGCAGCAACTGAGTGCGCAATTTGATTCGTTGAAACGCAGTGAACGTCGATTGATTTATGCGGCCAGCATCGGTCTGCTGCTTTGGATAGGGTTTATCTACTTCATAGAGCCCGCCTGGCAGCAGCTGCAGCAACAAAAGAAGCAGCAACAAAGTATGGTGCAGCAAGTGGAACAAACTCAGCATCAGATCGAAGAGTTACAGCATGAGTTGGCCCGAGATATAAATCAGCAGCATCGTGAACAAGTTGCTCAGTTGACAACCAAACTAGCGCAATTAGAGCAAGAGCTCGCCAATCAGTCAGCACACTTTATCGGTGCCCAACGTATGGTGCCGATGCTGCGGAGTATTTTAATGGCTCAGCAGCAGGTTCGATTGATGGCGCTGAACTCGATAGCACCAAGGGTGATCGCTGTGGATGAGCAGCAGCAACCTTTATTGTATGAACATAAAATTCGGGTTGTGCTGCAAGGCAACTATCAATCTTTATCTGATGTTCTGACCCGGCTGGAACAAGTTCCATGGCCGCTAGGGTGGGCTAGTTTGCATTATCAAGTGAAAGAGTACCCCATTGCAGAAATAACCATTGAGTTAATAACGGTAGGTGATGATGCGGATTTTATTCAGCTTTAGCATGATAGTGTGTCTGTACAGTGTGAGCTGTCTGGCCGATCCAACCCGACCCGCTCAACATAAGCAGTCAATGCCGGTGGCTGCCAGCCAAAGTGGCGAACCGCTTCGGTTAAGCTTGATACGTTGGCAAGAGCAGCAAGCCAGTGTAGTTATCAATGGGCAACTGCTGAAAACCGGAGAAAGTATCGCAGGTTATCAGTTGCAAGAAATCCATCAGGATCATGTTGTACTGGAAAGTGCAACGGATCGCCTTCAACTTTTCATTTTTCAGAAGATGACTCATAATGATGAATAACAAGCAGTTTTCTTATCTGACGATTAGTAGTGTCGTTGCTTTGTGTCTTTCCGCGTGTCAGGGAATGCAAACCAGCCATCAGGCTGCCGAAGCCAAGGCTGAGTTGCAGCGTGCAGCAGCTGATCGCCCCTCCCAGCAAACGATTCCTGAGGTTCCGGCTTCAGTTGCGCAGGATTTGATGTTGCCGTCACAGCCTGCTGTATCAAGACAACCGGCTGAGCCCCGATTCAATGTAGCAGCCGCTCAAGTTGAGCTAGCTGATTTCTTTGCTTCTCTGGTTGCTGACTCAGAGTACAGTATCGCCGTGCACCCAGACGTGCAAGGAACCATCAGTCTGAATTTGCGGCAGGTGACCTTATCGGAAGCGCTGGCTGTGGTACAGGATCTATATGGCTTTGATATTCGCCGGCAAAACCGGGTGTATCAGGTCTTACCTGCGGGGCTTCGAACCGAGACCATAGCAGTGAACTATCTGATGCTAAAACGCAGTGGATTTTCCTCCATATCGGTGAATTCAGGCGGTGTATCGCAAGATAATCGCTCAGGCAATCAGCAAGGCAATCGTGGTCAGATGGGACGCCAAAGTAGCCAGTCAGGCTTAGGCGGTGATTCAATGCTCGGTGGTCAGCAAGGCATGATGCAGCAGCAATTTAGTGGCAGCAATATTTATAGTGAGAGTAAGACGGAGTTTTGGGATGATTTGCAAGACTCGTTAAAGCAAATGCTTGGCGACGGGCCAGAGCGCATGGTTGTGGTCAGTCCTCAGGCTGGTTTGGTGACCGTGCGAGGGATGCCAGATGAAATTGCAGCGGTTCGAAGCTTTTTAGGCACGGCTGAGCAGCACTTACAGCGTCAGGTGATCCTGGAAGCTCGTATTATCGAAGTCACCCTGAATGATGAATACCAGCAGGGCATTAACTGGAGTAATGCACTGGCCTCGGTTCGCTCCACTGACTTTAATTTAACCACCAGCGGCGTGGTGCCCAGCAATCCGGTCAGTTCAGCTTTAGGGGGAGTCACTGCTATCTCTTTTAGTAATGCGGATTTTTCTGGTGTGATTAATCTGCTAGAGACTCAGGGCAGTGCCCAGGTGCTTTCCAGCCCGCGCGTTACAGCGATGAATAACCAAAAAGCCGTGATTAAAGTGGGTCAGGATGAATACTATGTCACCAATATCAGTAGTGATACTACGGCCACGGTAGGGGGCACCATCAGCACGCCCTCTATCGAGCTGCAGCCGTTTTTCTCTGGCATTGCGCTGGATGTAACGCCGCAAATCGATCAGCATGGTCAGGTGATTTTGCACGTGCATCCATCGGTCACTGAAACGGCCGAGCAAGTCAAAACCATTCGGTTAAGCAATGAAGATGTGGTGTTGCCATTGGCACGCAGTAATATTCGTGAGTCGGATACCATTATTCGTGCACGCAGTGGCGAGATTGTGGTGATTGGCGGTTTGATGCAGTCGGTGATGACCGACAGTGTTTCACGAACCCCGGTCCTTGGAGCCATTCCACTACTTGGGCAGCTATTTACCAGTAAAAACACACTGGAACAAAAGAAAGAACTGGTGATTTTATTGCGTCCGGTGGTGGTAGAAACGGATCAATGGCAACCGCATATCCAGCAATCGGCCGATATGATAGAACGCTGGTATCCCTGAGGGTTAACTGATGTATCTGAGCCACTTTCGGTTACAGCAAATGCCATTTTCATTAACGCCAAATACGGCGTTTTATGTGGAGTTGATACCACATCAACAAGCATTTGAAGTGCTGGAAACTGCACTGACTGCTGGCGAAGGCTTCATCAAAATTGTAGGGGAAGTCGGTACCGGTAAAACCCTGTTATGCCGCAGGCTATTGCATCATGCGCAGGCGCACTGGCGTCTTGCTTACGTGCCTGACCCCTGCTTATCTCCTTCCGAGTTACGCTGGGCTTTGGCTGCTGAACTGGGTCTGCAGTACTCAGGCAATATTGATCATCAGCAATTACAGCAGTTACTGCAGCGACATCTGATGCTACTGGCGGCTAGGCAGCAGCAGGTGATACTGGTGATCGATGAAGCGCAGGCCTTACCTGATGAAACTCTCGAAGCCTTGCGATTATTGACCAACCTGGAAACGGAGCAGCGCAAGCTGATGCAGGTGGTACTATTTGCTCAACCAGAGTTGGATCAACGCTTGCAGCAGCACCGCTTCCGTCAACTGCGACAGCGGATTAGCTTTTCCTATCGGTTGCGTGCCATGACAGCAGCTGAAGTATTTGCTTATGTGCAGACCCGCTTGGCCATCGCAGGCAACCCCCAACTTAAGTTTTCGGCGTCGGCTCTACGCTTGCTGGCCAATGCGAGCCGAGGGATCCCCCGACTGGTCAATGTGATGTGTCACAAAGCACTCATGTTGGCTTATGGGCGTGGGCAGCAGTGCATTACCCGTGGCCATATTCGGGCTGCAGCAGACGATACAGAAGATGTACAGTTACAGCTTGCAGATGGGTTAACCCTAAAGGCCGTCCTGTTGTTAGCACTGCTGGGGGCTGTTTCCTGGTGGTATTGGGGGTGGTTATGAGTGTGATTAATCAGATGCTGCGTGATCTGGAGCAGCGTCAACCAAAGCACTCAGCAAGCACTGCTTCAGAGCCGGTCGTTGCCACTGGCCCAGCCTCGCCTCAGCGTCGCTGGCTTATAATCGTGTTGCTGATAGTGATAATGTCTGGGCTGGTATGGCTATGGGTGACTAGCGGTTCGTCCCAGGCAGAGCCAGAGGCCGTCGAGCTGCATCAGTCTGTTGTGTCGGTGCAGACGTTGGCCACTGAGTTAGAGCCGGTGGAGGCAGAGGCAGCTCCGGCACCGCAGCAAAGTGCTGCACCATTAGAGACTATGTCTGTGAAGAGCAACGCTACGGCACTGACAACAAGTGAGTCGGCTGATACCGAAGTGCCAGCTCAGCAAGCCATAGCTGTCGCCGAGGCTGATAGTGGCCCCATGCTGGATGAGTCAGACGGCCGTGAGCCGGTTTTGGTACAGCAAGTGGAAGCAATTACCGACCCCGTCAAGGATTCAGCAGCAAGCATGCGCGTCGAGCGCGTAGAGTTGACGCATCAACAGCAAATTGCCCGAATGCAACAACAAGCCTATGAAGCTGAGCAACGCGGCCAAGCTGAACAAGCCCGGCAGCGTTGGCAGCAATTGATGGCGTTGGAGCCGACCTTGTCGGAACCTTATATCGCGTTGGCACATGCTGCGCAACTCCGTGCCAATGAAGCGGGAGTGCAGTATTGGTTGCAATTGGCTTTGGAGCAAGGGGTTGACTCTGTCGAGGTTCATAAGCAGTTGGCGGCTAGCTTTGCCCGCCAACAACTATGGGCTGAAGCTTTGCAGCACCTGGCTCAGATCCCCGTCAGTGCTATGAATCTTGAGAGTCGTGCCTTGCAAGCGACGGCTTGGCAGCAACTGGGGCAGCACCAACAGGCGCTGACAGGTTTTGAGTGGTTAGCTCAGCAACAGCCTCAGCAGGCCCGTTGGTGGCTGGGCATGGCCCTGAGCCATGATGCATTAGGGCACACAGAGCAAGCGCTTAGTTTATTTGGCCGTAGCTTACAGCTGGAGGGGAACCTCAATCCGGCCACGGTAAGTTATATTCAGCAACGTATACAGGATCTGAACTGAACGATGGCAAAACCACAACTTAAAATGCGACTGGGTGATTTGCTGGTTCATGAGCACATGATCAGTGAGCAGCAGCTGGAGCAAGCACTGGCAGAGCAGCGAGTGAGTGGGCGCAAGCTCGGAGCCACCCTGATCGATCTGGACTTCCTGAAAGAAGACGATTTGTTGCACTTTCTGGCGCAGCAATTAAATGTCCCTTTTCTGGATATCAGCCAGCGACGGTTGGATTCTAAAGTAGCCCAGCTACTGCCAGAAGTGCATGCGCGTCGTTTTAAAGCCTTGGTGTTGGAGTCTCATGAAGACACGGTTCTGTTAGGCATGAGTGATCCGGCCGATTTATCGATCCTGGATCAGCTGACGCCGATGCTGGCTCCAAAAATGATTGAGATCGCCGTAGTGCGTGAAAATCAGTTGATGGAAGCCTTTAATAATCTATATCGACGAACCAAAGACATTGAAGGCTTCGCGACACAGCTAAAAGAAGAGTATGCCGAAACCGGTGATGTCGATTTCAGTGCGCTGAGCCTGGATACCGAAGCCGATACCACCATCATTAAATTATTGCAGTCTATTTTTGAAGATGCCGTGCAGGTGCGGGCATCAGACATTCATATCGAGCCGGATGAAAAGTTAATCCGTATTCGACAACGGGTCGATGGTGTGTTGCAGGAAAGCACGCTGAACGAAGTCAGTATTGCTTCTGCGCTGGTACTGCGATTGAAACTAATGGCCAACCTGGATATTTCGGAAAAACGCTTACCGCAGGATGGCCGTTTTCAGATCCAAGTGAAAAACCACAAAATTGATGTGCGGTTATCGACCATGCCCGTCCAGCATGGAGAATCGGTGGTGATGCGATTACTGGATCAAACCGCAGGCTTGCTGACGTTGGAAGAAACCGGCATGCCGGATGATTTCATCGCTAAACTGCGTCAGCTGATCAAAAGTCCACATGGCATGATTCTGGTGACCGGGCCAACCGGCTCGGGTAAAACGACCACACTGTATGGCTTATTAAGTGAACTGAACAAAGAAGGCAGTAAAATCATTACGGTGGAAGATCCGGTTGAGTACCGTATCTCGCGCATTAATCAGGTGCAGGTGAATTATAAAATTGGGCTTGGTTTCAGTGAAGTGCTGCGCACCACCTTGCGGCAGGATCCCGATATCATCATGGTCGGGGAAATGAGGGATCAGGAAACCGCCGAAATGGGGCTTCGTGGTGCCTTAACCGGCCACTTGGTGTTATCTACCTTGCATACCAATGATGCGGTAACCAGCACCTTGCGGCTGATCGATATGGGAGCCGCGCCTTACCTGGTAGCCAGCTCATTGCGGGCGATATTGGCTCAGCGTTTAGTGCGGCGTATCTGTGACCAATGCAAAACCGAATACCAGCCAGATGATCTGGAGCAAAACTGGCTTCGTCACACCAAGGCAGACCCCGCTGCCCACTATTGGCACGGTAAAGGGTGTCAGTCATGCAATTACACTGGTTTTAAAGGCCGGGTGGGGGTGTTTGAACTCTTGGTCATTACCAAGCCACTGGCCGATGCGTTGCGCCGTGCCGATAATGATGGCTTCGCATCGCTAGCTTATCACAGTGAGCACTTTCATAGCTTGGGTCAGATGGCATTGCAGTATGCTCAGCAAGGCGTGACCACCCTGGATGAAGTGATCCGGGTATCCGAATACCTGGAAGCTGAGCAGCCGGTGGTTGGAGAGTCATAATGGCTGAATTCCATTACAGTGCCCGCGATCAGCAAGGCAAGCCAATACTGGGTAAAATGGAAGCCAGTAGCGAAAGCAGCGTAGCGGATGCGTTGCGCCAGCGTCAATTGGTACCGGTGACCATTGAGGCGAAAGCAGAGCCTGGTAAAGGGCTCGCTGTTGAACTATGGCAAAGGCGGGTCAGCCTGACGGAATTGATCATGTTCTGCCGGCAAATGTATGCGTTGATGAAAGCCGGCATTCCAATGATCCGTGCGATTGAAGGCCTGGCGCTCAGTACCCACTCCAGTCGGCTGAAACAGGTGTTATCTCAGCTAGGTGAAGAGCTGGAAAAAGGCCGTACCTTATCGGTGGCGATGTCAACCCACCCCAAGGTCTTTAACCGTTTAATGATTAGCATTGTGCACGTCGGTGAAAATACCGGTCGTCTGGATGAAGCCTTTCAGCAGTTGACCGACTATTTTGAACAAGAGCAAGAAACCCGCAAGCAAATTAAACAAGCCACCCGCTATCCGACTTTTGTGTTACTAGCGCTGGCGGTGGCCATGGTGATATTGAATTTGTTGGTGATCCCCCAGTTTGCCACTATGTTTGCCCGTTTTAATGCCGAGCTGCCCTGGTCGACTCAGGTACTGCTGGCCACTTCATCATTTTTTCAGACTTTTTGGTGGTTGCTGGCCATTGCGACGGTGGGTGGGTTTTTTCTGTTGCGCTACAGCATCGAGACCGATAGCGGCCGGGTGCGTTGGGGGCGTATCAAACTGCGCATGCCTTTAGTTGGCGATATTATTAAACGTGCGACCCTCGGGCGCTATGCCCGCAGTTTTGGCTTGATGCTCAAAGCAGGGGTTCCGATGACCACGGCCTTGAGCCTGGTTGCAGATGCAGTCGATAACGCCTATCTTGGAGAGAAGATCCGCGAGATGCGCCGCAAGATTGAGCGGGGGGAAAGCTTATACCGGGTTACGGTACAAAGCGGGATGTTTACCCCTCTGGTGCTGCAAATGGTGGCGGTGGGTGAAGAGACGGGGCAAATGGATGCCATGCTGCATGAAGTGGCTGGTTTTTATGAGCGGGAAGTGGCCTATGATTTAAAAACCCTGACCGCTCGCATAGAGCCAATTTTAATTGCCATCGTCGCGGCCATGGTGTTGATATTGGCGCTGGGTATCTTTACCCCGATGTGGGATATGTTAAGTGCGTACCGTGGTAACAATTAAAGCATTACCAAAAAATGATGTAATTTAGTCAAGTAGCGATATACTGAAGATAATCACTCAGGAGAATAGCAATGAAAAAACAAACAGGTTTTACCCTGATAGAGCTGGTCATAGTTATTATAATACTCGGACTTTTGGCTGCCACGGCGTTACCGCGGTTTCTTAATATTACCGAACAAGCTGAAGAGGCCGCGATTGAAGGTATTGCCGGTGGCTTTGCTTCAGCGGTGGGTTTGGTGCGTGCACAGTGGGAAGTCAGCGGACGGCCAGCGGGTAACTTTGCCGATCCGAATGGCACCTCTGTGACGCTTGATGGCGCTATCGTGGGTGTGAACGCTGATCCGACGACAGTCAGAGGGTACCCAACAGGCTCAGCCGCTGCTGATACACGAGCGTCTGCAACCACAGCAACTCGTTGCTTAGAAGCATTGAACTTAATTTTGCAAAATGCACCATCGGCAGATACTGATTTCTCTACAGCAAATAACTTATATGTGCGTGAAGAGGGCAACGTTTGCTTCTACCATCAAACGGCAGGTCTTTCTGCAGCTCCAGAAGATGATGACACGGGTAATGGTTTTAGCTACGACCCTGCTAATGGTAACGTTAATATTTTTAAAAATTAGCTCTGATTAATTGAGTAGAGGTAGTATGCAAATGCAAAATAGACAACAAGGTTTTACGTTGGTCGAGTTGATCATCGTGATCGTTATTCTAGGTATTTTAGCCGTTACCGCCGCGCCGCGCTTTCTGGACTTTGGTGGCGATGCACGTACCAGTACATTGAGTGCTGTTAAAGGCTCATTGGAGTCAGCGGGTGCGCTGACCTACGGCAAAG
>JAIUMG010000091.1 GCA_022565655.1 Alkalimonas sp. | reverse complement strand
GCGTTGTGCTTATCACACAGCTGACGAACTGCTTTCATAAATTCCACATCAGCAGGGACCACACCACCTTCACCTTGTAAAGGCTCGACCATCACAGCACAGGTGCGAGCGGAGATCAGTGCTTTTAAACTATCGATATTATTAAATTCGGCATGCTCAATGGCTTCCGGCTTAGGGCCAAAACCATCTGAATAAGCGGGCTGCCCACCGACCGTTACGGTAAAAAAGGTACGGCCATGGAAACCTTGCTTAAAGGCAATAATCTGGTTTTTCTCATCACCGACGGTATCTTTGGCGACACGGCGCGCCAGTTTTAATGCCGCTTCGTTGGCTTCTGCGCCTGAGTTGGCAAAGTACACTTTTTCAGCAAAAGTGGCATCAACGAGGGTTTTTGCTAGCAGTAAGGCTGGCTCGTTGGTCATGACATTGGATAGATGCCATAGCTTTTCGCCTTGATCTTTTAACGCAGAGACCAAAGCCGGATGACAATGGCCTAAACAATTAACCGCAATACCACCAGCAAAATCGATGTACTCTTTGCCTTGCTGATCCCAGACACGAGAGCCCTCACCCTTTACAGGAATCATTTTGGCTGGCGCATAGTTAGGAACCATCACATCATCGAATACTGCTCTGTTGACTTGCTGCATGAAATACCTCTTGTTGTCGTGTCGGCTTAGAACCGAAAAAAGTGACACCAGTCTAGTCGCTATCACAGCCAATTTGCAGTATCATTCTGTACAATTTACCAAGTTAAATGGTTAATTTGATAATAAAGGAGTGCAAAATGATAAGTTCAGACGACGAACAGTTGCTGGCGATCCTGCGCACCAATGGTCGCGCCAGCGTGTCTGATCTAGCACGGGCGCTGCAGGTATCCCGCTCGACCATTCAAAATCGCTTACAACGCCTGGAACAACAAGGAGTGATCCAGGGGTTTACTGTAGAGCTGGGGAGTCAGTATTTATCCGAGCAGGTGTCGGCCCATGTGTCGATTAAAGTTCGGCAAAAGCTTACGGCCCGCACCAACAGCGAACTCAAGCATATTCCACAAGTATCGGCTTTGTATGCCATTAGCGGCGAGTATGATCTGATTGCCGTGGTACAAGCCCATAACACCGAGCAATTGAGCCATATACTGGATGATATTGGTAATCTGGAAGGGGTAGAAAGGACCAACTCATCGGTGATCCTTGAAACCAAGTTTAAACGCTAACCGCGCTTTACAGCTTTTTCTGCCAGAACACCGCCTGGCCCATCTCCGGGTCCAGTTCATAACCGGCAAAACCAAACTTCAGATAACTGGCTTTAGCGACCTGGTTGCCCTGCAGCACCTCTAGGGTCAGCTTGCAGCAGTTGCGCGCTTTCGCCAGGTTTTCAGCCGCCTGCAGCAACAAAGTACTGATACCACGCCCCCGGCTGGCGGGCACCACCGCGATATCATGAATATTCATCAGCGGCCGGGCCACAAAGGTAGAAAAGCCTTCGACACAATTGATCAAACCAGCCGGTTGTCCATCGTCATAAGCAATAAAACTAAAAGTATCGCTGCGTTCAGCCAACCGGGCGGCCAGTTCGGCTTGCACGCTATCGGCCAAAGGTTCGGCGCCCCCCATCGGGTCCAGCGCGTACTGATTAAGCAGATACACCAGCTGCTTTGCTTGCTCCGGATCCTGGTAATTAACTGCTTTGATTTCGATCTCGTTGACTGCTTTTGTGTCGTTCATAGTTATCCTAATAAGAAAAAATGGTGATTACACCCAGCAGCATAAAAATACCACAAGCCGCCCGGCGCGCCCAGTCGAGCGAAATTTTTTCCATCAACCAGCTACCGGCATAAACCACAGGAACATTAGCCGCCAGCATGCCAATGGTCGTTCCCCAAATGACCCACCAGATGGCATCCTCAAAGGTAGCCGCCAGGATTACGGTAGCAATTTGGGTTTTATCACCAATTTCAGCCAGAAAAAACAACACACAGCTGGCGGTAAAAGCACCAAATTTCAGCATGGCTCCATCATCACTGTCGTCTTTATCGGGGATCAACAGCCACAATGCCACCACAATAAAAGAGCCACCCAGTAACCAGCCCTGCCAACCTGCCGGAATAAACTGCGCGACCCAGACACCAAGCCAGGCCGAAGCGGCATGGTTAAGCAAGGTAGCCACCAGAATACCAGCGATAATCGCCAATCGGGAACGAAAGCGTGCAGCAAGGAACAAAGAAAGAAGCTGGGTTTTATCACCTATTTCAGCAATAGCCACCGCAGTAAACGAAGCAAGGAAAGCATCCATCATATCAACTCAGCGGGAAACAACTATAAGACAAACCACGAACTCCCGCTTTGGGCTCATGGCATGTCTCAAGTCTCATCAGTCTGCGATGCAGATGCTGTTGCCATGTACAATGAGGTACAAGGATGTTGACAACAGCGCCAGTTTAGCTGGCCGATTACTCCCTCAAGCGCGGCGGCATTTTAACGCGCCGTTTAGCAAGATGCAACAGAAGATAGAGATAGATTAAGGCTGCATTCAGTTGTATTCTGGCAGAGTGTAATTGATGCGAACTAATCCGTTCATGCGTTTGTCTCTTATAATAGAGATAGTCATTCAGTAGCAGGAGTCTTATTATGCCAAGGTCCCATCGAGTAGAAGCAGTCCCTACTTCCGAGTCTACACTCAAGTTCAGCTTGCTAAGTGTTGTGATGTTGTTGGCAATTATTTTTGTCCTGAGCGGCTGTGCTGTGAAACCTGATGCACGGATAGACTACGCACGTGATGTCAATTTTAACCAGTATCAGACCTTTGGCTTTTATAAGGCACCAGGCACCGATACCGAAGACTACCAGAGTCTGTTAACCGATCATTTTAAGGCAGCACTTCGCACAGAGATGGAAGCCCTTGGCTATCGCTACCAGGAAGACGATGCCCAGCTGTTGCTGAACTTTGCTTCCAACACCGAGGATAAAACCGATATCCGTAGCAGCCCCTTTCGGGCCAACATCGGTTTTGGGCATTACGGCTACCGTTCCGCCTGGCATTTAGGCTTCCCACTGTATCAACAAGATATTGAAACCGTGCATTACAAACAAGGCACCGTGCAAATTGATTTGGTTGATGCTGCTGAAAACCGCTTGATTTGGCAAGCCATCAAAGAAGGCCGGTTAACCCGTGAAGCACTGCGGAATCCTAAACAAGCTGTCGACGAAACCGTATCCTTGCTGTTTCAGAAATTCCCAACCCGGCAATGATGTTGTTGCCAGTTTTTTAAGCAGCCCACGGGCTGCTTTTTTTGAGCTATTTTTACTCTATCAAGTCCAGACTCATTACTGATTCTGAGAAATTAGTATAAAAAACCGGCCCCATATGGGCCGGTAAAGTTAGCACTAGGAGGAACAAACAGCCTTCACTCTCGACAGGCTGTGCTAGTATAGCTAGCCTTGATGACAGCTTTATGACGTCGCTTTGTTAAATCTATTGCATCCCAAACAAAAACAGGTGCTGCTGATCGCACTACCGATGATCGCATCCAACCTGACCATCCCTCTGCTCTCTCTGGTCGATACTGCGGTGGTTGGCCACCTGGAGCATGCCTGGTACTTAGGTGGTGTGGCGCTCGGTGGCAGCCTGATCAGTTTGTTGTTTCTGTTGCTGGGTTTCTTGCGTATGAGTACCACCGGCCTGACTGCCCAGGCTTTTGGTGCCAACGATGCCAAAGCACAACGCGATTGCCTGCTGCAAGCCGGGTTGGTGGCCTTGGCGCTGGCAGCTATGCTATTGCTGCTGCACCCTCTGGTACTGCCGATTGTGAATTTGTTTAGTCAGGCTAGTAGCGAAGTGCTGCACCAGGCAGAGATATATTTTCAGGTACGGATCTGGAGCGCACCAGCCGCACTACTTAACATGGTGCTACTAGGTTGGTTTCTTGGCCTGCATAACGCCCGTTACCCGATGTGGTTGCTGCTATTGAACCAAAGCCTCAATATTGTACTGGACTTGCTGTTTGTGCTTGGCTTCGGCTGGAAGGTTGCCGGAGTCGCTGCGGCTTCGGTGATTGCCGATTACAGCACCTTGCTGGTTGGGTTATTTCTGGTCAGGCGACTATGGCAACAGCGAGAGTTAGCTCCTTTTCAGTGGCTACAGCTAAAACAGCTGAGCGGTCTGGCCCGGCTGTTTGCGTTAAACCGCGATATTTTTATACGCAGCCTCTGTCTGCAGCTGGTGTTTGTCTTTATCGCCTTTCGAGGTGCCAGCTACGGTGATGCCATTGTCGCAGCCAATGCTGTGCTGATCACCTTTCTAATGCTGGTGTCCTATGCGCTGGATGGATTTGCCTATGCCGCCGAGGCCACTACCGGCAAAGCGGTAGGAGCTAACGATCGCGCTGACTTAGAGGATTTATTCCGCATCTTAGCGGGTTGGGGCTTGTTGCTAGCGCTGCTGTTTAGTGCTTTTTTCTGGCTGGGCGGCCCGTTGTTGATCGCCCTGCTCACCTCCATCGCTGAAGTACGACAAAGCGCTGCGGACTTCCTGCCCTGGCTGATCACCCTGCCACTGCTTGCCGTCTGGAGTTATCTACTGGATGGCATTTACATTGGCGCGACCAAAGCCAAAGCCATGCGCAACAGCATGCTGCTTTCCTTTGCGGGCTTTATCCTTAGCTATGCCCTGCTGCAGTCGCTGGGTAACCATGCTCTGTGGTTTGCTTTGAGCTGCTTTATGCTACTGCGTGGTCTGACGCTGGCCTGGCCATTGTATCGGGCTGGTGCAGGCTATCTAATGCACGAAAATAAAGTTATAAAAATAAAAGCTAAAGTTGAGTGAGTTTTGGCCGATACTGTAGATAAGCACCCATTCGTCTGGAATACAGAGAGGCACCTAAAATGGCAATGAACCCGATACCGCAGAAAAGCAACAGTCCGGCTGCTGCACCAGAGAAGCAGAAAAAGTCTGAGTTAGCAACCGCGCTTGAGAACCGAGCCGCCAAAGAAACCAACAAAAATGCGCAGAATGCGGCCATTATGGCTGCTAATGAAAAAGTCAGTCTGAATTCAAATAATGAAGGGCTGAGCCTGTTATACAAAACGGCGCTGGAGGCTATTAACAAAGAGCTTGAGCCCGTATTTGGTGAAAATGCCGCGCAAAAGATTTATGATTCAGGCATTGATGTCTCGCCCGAAGCGACCGCTGAGCGTATCGTCAGCTTTGCCACTAAATTTTATGGCCGCTACGAAAAAATGACCCCCGATATGTCGGATGAAGAGCGATTAGACAGCTTTTTAAACATCATTGGTGGCGCCATTGATCAAGGCTTCACCGAAGCTAAAGATATTCTAAAAGGTCTGAATGTCTATGAGGGTGAGATTGAGAACAGCGTTGATCAAACATACGACTTTGTGTTGAAAGGCTTAGCAAAATTTCGCGAGCGCATGGAAGAAGTGAGCCAGAAAAAAGCTGAAACGAGAGCCGAAGCCCAAGACGAAGAAAGCAACACAGGCCAGCAAGACTGACCGGCCTGTGGCAGCAAACCGCTTAGTTTAGGAACTCATCAAGGTACGAGTCATCGTAATCATCTTCTTCTGGCGGGTTGCCATCGTGGATCTCATGCAAGCGATTTTGCAGATAAGCTTCGCGAATAAATGCGTACGGGTCGAATGAATCTTCCAGTAAATGCTCCATCGCCATGGCCTTTTCACGTTGCGTCAGACCCGATAGTACATAACGAGTAATGGTCAATGGGGTGTTAAATAAACCAAGTGGAGAGTAAAACGCATCGATTAAATCCCCTGACGTATCTCGCACGGTTGAAGGTCCCCGCGCGGGGATCATCAGAAATGAGCCATCACCAACGCCCCACACAGCCAGTGTTTGGCCAAAGTCTTCTTTCCGCTCCTGCAGGCCGATCCTGGTAGCAACATCAAATAAACCGAAAACACCAATGGTGCTGTTGACCAAGAAACGACCTGCAGTGATCGCCATGCTATCCGGCTTGCCCTGCAAAGCCGCATTGACAAAGCTATCTGGCTCGCGCAGGTTACTCAGTAGATTATCAATGCCCTTACGGCCGGGTTCTGGTACCACCTTGGTGTAACCGACAGTGGCAGGCCTTAAAATAGCTGGATCCAGCACTTCGTAATTCAGATCCCACATCGCCCGGTTAAAGCCTTCAATCTTATCACGCGGATCGCTGGCATCAGCTTGGTCTGGTGCACTGGCACAGCCCACCAGAATAACCAGGCTGAAGAGCATCAGGCTTCGTGGTAACCAATGTAAAACGGATAATATTTTCAACTAGTTACTCCTGCAGCTAACTTAAGTGGCTGCATCATTTATTCACTTTCGGAAAGCTGCAACGACAGCTTTAATGCCGACTCTTCAAATACAAGGTGCTCAGACACCACTTCGATATCGCCCTCGGTGTCATCAACATTACCGCTGCGTGAGAAGCGAGCGACCACCTCAACCTCATCTACACTGGCTAAATTCCAGCCTGACTGCATCGACATCTCTTCTGTCAGCAACAAATTTATAGAGCCGGAAGGAACGGGGATACGCTGGGCAGCCAGTGGCATCGCGGGGCCATTCGCTTGGCGCACAAAAATAAATACGCTCGCCTCTGGGTAATTTTGCCGTAAACGTGGATCAACATACAAGGCCAACTGTACGGTGCGCTCTTGGCGGGTCTCAACGGAATGCCCAAGCTTTTCCAACTGATCAATCACCGCCTGATGACGGGGGTCTGAGCTTGGTAACCGGTCGAGTAACAGTTTCCAAGCAGTGATCGCCTCGTCCATATCACCTTTTTCGTAAGCCACCAATGCCAGTAACGATAGCGCATCTGTATGCTCAGGGTCCTGAGTTAACACCCGCGCCAGAGCACGCCCCGCTTTGGCCAGCTTGTCATCACCACCCACCACCAACAGAGCTTGGCTGTAACTGATCAAAAGTGCTGGCCGGTTAGGTGTCATTTGCAAGGCTTTTTCAAAAGCTTCAATTGCATCCATTAAGAAACCTTGCGACATCCAAAGCCGCCCTAATAACATCCAGGCAACAGCATCATCGCCTTCACGAGCTAACTTGGTGCGTAGCGCTAAAGCAAAGCTTGCTAATTCATCTTCGGACAGAGGCTCGCCTTGATTCAGCAAGGCTCGCTCACCATACTCTGTCATGTTATCTTGCGCTAACTGCCAGTGAGCCAATTGCCGATAGTGTCCATTCCAGCTATAAATACCAGCGACCATCAGCACTAACGTCAGCATGATACCGACATGCCAAGCCAGGCCGTGCCTCGGTGCACTTAATTTAATCGCTGCAGCTTCCTGCTCTAAAAACTGTTGTTTTAAATCGTTGGCCGCACTGACGAAATCATCTTCCGCCAGCTCATCATTATCGCGAGCGGTCGCCAATAACTGCATGCGCTCTTCGAACAACTGGGCCGGAGTCTGGTGCTGACCGGCCGTTGATTTACGCGGCCAGATGATAAAAAGAAGACTCAGGGCAACCATCAGTAGCGCCCCTAAAACTAACTGCCACATCATTATTTTTTACTCCGATAGGCGTCTATAATCGCATTGAGTTCTTGCTCAAGCGGAGCATTGGACGTTGTCAGCTGTTGCTGTTGCTTTTTACGGCGTAGCATAAACAACAGCATGAACAGCAAAGCGAGCACAGGCAACACCCACAGCATGATGGTGAGGGCGTTCAGTGGTGGGCTATAGTGCACAAAATAGCCATAACGATCCACCATGTATTCGATGACCTCTTGCTTGCTGAAGCCCTGCTGCACCAACTCATAGGTTTTCTCACGCATATCAATCGATACCACAGCATTAGACTCTGAGATATTTTGATTCTGGCATTGCGGGCAACGCAGTTGCTGGGTGAGCTCCTGATAGAGTTTTCGCTTGCTATCATCATCAAACGGTAGAATTTCCTGGCCATCAGCCCAGGCCGCACTAATCGATAATAGCAGTAGCAGATACAAGGCTCTCATCAGTATCCTACTCCTGTTTGGCTCGCTTCGTTTTGCTGCACCGAGGTATCAGCCAGGCTCTGTAATTGCTCCATTGCAGGCTCAAATTTTTGTCGCCAGACGCGTGGGTTGATATCGCCGACATGATGCATGCGGACCCGGCCTTCAGCATCCACCAGGAAGGTTTCTGGCGAACCGCTCACCCCGAGATCCATCGACATGCGGCGATTTTCATCCAGAATATTAAACTGATATGGATCGCCAAACTGCTGCAGTTGTTGCCGTACATCACGTTGCAATTGCCCCAAGCTAAAATGCTCACCAAAAGCAGGATCGACCGGCAGCGGATAATACAAACCAACCACCTTAATACCCTGCTCTTTTAATTGCTCCATATAAGCCAGTTGAGCTTTACAGGTAGGGCACCACACCCCCCATACGCTCAGCAGAAAAGGCTCACCTGTGAGTAACTCACGATTCCAGCGCCGCTCAGGCTCCATCAAATCTGGCAAATCAAACTCAGGCAACGGTCGATTCAGCAACGCTGAATCACGTGTCCATGGATCAGAAAATAAACCGGTAAATAAGAAGATCGACACCCCGAGAAAAATAGCTAACGGCGTGTACAGCATCCAGTTACGCATCTTCAGCCTCCTTGGTGATGGTGTGGCTACGCCGAACCCGGCTGACCACCTTACGGCGATAGCGCACATCCAGCAATGACCAGATAGAGCCCAGTGCCATCAGTAAGCCACCCAACCATATCCAGCGCACGAAAGGTTTTACCTGCACTTTAAACGACCAGGCATTGCCTGGTAACGCCTCACCCAACGACACATAGAGATCGCGGTTTAAACGCGCATGGATGGCAGCCTGAGTCATCACGGTTCGCTGTATGGTGTAAAAGCGCTTCTCAGCATGTAAATGAGTGATTAGACGGCCAGCTCGCTCAACACGTAAATCGGCTGCTTCACCACCATAGTTCGGACCATCCAGCTCATACACATCCAGCAAGGTGAATTGATAACCAGACAAGGTGACGCTATCGCCAATCTGCATACGGACATCACGCTCAACACTGTAGGTCGTGGTCATGGCTATCCCCACCACCATCACCGCAAAACCAATGTGTGCCGTGGTCATGCCATAATGGCTGGCATTTAATTTACGGATCCCGGCCAGTCCCTGACCAAACTGATGAATACGCTGGCCAACTTCACCCAGAGCAGACATACCGACCCAGGCACCAAGCAGCAACCCAATCAGCGCTGTGTTGGCTTGTATCGATTGCGTCAGTGACATCATGCCCAAAGAGACGACCAGGGTCGCAATAGCCACCATAGACATGGGCGGAATAAGTGTTTGCCACTTTTGTTGTTTCCAGCGCACCCAGGGGCCAAGGCCCAGCAATAAGCTAAAGGGGATCGCCAGATAAAAGAACATGGCATCAAAGAAAGGCTCACCGATAGAGATGGTACCAAGGCCCAGCTCCTGGTGAAATAGTGGCAATAAAGTCCCTAAGAACACCACCAGCGTCGCTGTCAGCAAGAAAATATTATTGCCCCACAGCATCACTTCCCGAGAAAACAATTGATACCGGGCTTCACTGCGCACCGAACGCATCCTGAGCGCATACAACAGCAAGGCACCGCCTATCACCAACAGTAAAAATACCAACAAAAATACGCCGCGGCTGGGGTCAGTGGCAAAAGAATGCACCGAAACCAACACGCCTGAGCGCACCAGGAAAGCACCCAGCAAACTTAATGAGAACGCAGCCAGCGCCAACAACACGGTCCAGGATTTATAAGTTCCCCGCTTTTCTGTCACGGCTAACGTATGGATCAATGCCGTACCAACCAGCCAAGGCATAAAGGAAGCATTTTCAACTGGATCCCAGAACCACCAGCCACCCCAGCCCAGCTCTTTGTAAGCCCACCAGCTGCCTAGCATGATCCCTAACGTTAAAAACATCCAGGCAGCCAAAGTCCAGGGTCGTGCCCAGCGCGCCCAGGTGCTATCAAACTTACCGCCCAGCAAAGCTGCAATGGCAAAGGCAAACGACACAGCAAAGCCTACATAGCCCATATACAGCAAGGGGGGATGGATGATCATGCCAAAATCTTGCAGCAAGGGGTTCAGGTCATTTCCCTCGGCAGGAAAGTACGGCAGGCTGCGCTCAAATGGGTTTGACATAAACAACGAAAAAGCGATAAAGCCAACGCCGATTAAGCCCATAATGCCCAGAATGCGACCTTGCATTAATAAGGGTAACTGCTTAGAAAAAACGGCAACGGCTGCAGTCCAGATAGTCAGGATCCAGACCCAGAGCACCATAGAACCTTCATGCGAGCCCCAGGTTGCCGTCAGCTTGTAATACCAGGGTAAAACAGAGCTTGAGTTGGTGGCAACATTAATCACGGTAAAGTCATCGTAATAAAACGCATAACAAAGCGCGAAAAATGCGAGACCGGCAAACACCATAGCAGAAATCGCTAGAGGCTTTGCCAGCATCAAGGCTCGCTCGTTACCGGTATAACTGCCATACAAAGGCAAAATACCCAACAACAGTGACAGTGCAAACGAGAACGTCAGAGCAATTTGACCAAGTTCAGGGATCATCAGTAGCTCCCCTCTGAGCCATAGCTTGGCTGCTGCGAAGGCGGTACATGCTCAATGCCCATCAGCGCTTTAGCGACTTCAGCGGGCATGTATTCCTCATCGTGCTTGGCTAGCACTTCAGTCGCTCGGATCAAGCGCTCATCAACCAGGTGCCCCTGCGCGACAATGCCCTGCCCCTCACGAAATAGATCGGGCAAAATACCATTGTACTCCACAGTTACGGTTGGGCCGGTATCGACTAAGTCAAAACGAACCAGCAGGGAGTCAGGGTCCCGCTCAACTGACCCTTCAACCACCAAGCCACCAATTCGCAGACGCTGGCCAATTTCAGGGCGGATTTTATCTTTGCCGATCCCTTCAACCAGTTGGGTTGGGGTATAAAACAGATTGATATTTTGCTGCAATGCATACAGCATGGCGCCAATTGCACCAGCGACTAAGAGGACTATCGATAATAGCGACCATAACCGCTTCTGACGTCGTGAGTTCATTTGTGCTCTGCCTCCTGATACTGCTTAATTCGTTGCGCTCTGGCGAGCTTTTGTTGAAAATGCTGGCGGAATGCTTTG
>JAIUMG010000090.1 GCA_022565655.1 Alkalimonas sp. | reverse complement strand
TACCTGCCGGACCTAGCATCAGCAGGTTATGCTCCCCGGCGGCGGCAATTTCCAGTGCTCTTTTGGCGGTACTTTGCCCTTTGACATCGGCCAGATCAGGCAGTTGTTGCGGTGTTTCAGTTGGCAATGCCGGAATGGCTGGTAGCGCCTGACCTGATTGCAAAAAACTATGGATCTGTAACAAGTGCGCAGCACCAAAAATACTTGCTTTGGGCACTTGTTGAGCCTGTTCGGCATTTTGCATTGGCATGATAGTGGCCCGATCATCATCCCTGCTGGCCATAGCAACAGGGATTTCTCCGACAATTGGACGTATTTCGCCCGACAAGGCCAGTTCACCAACAAACTCGTAGCCTTCGATGCTTTTTTCGCTCAGCTGGCCACTGGCGACAATGATCCCTAATGCAATTGGCAGATCGAAGCGGCCGCCTTCTTTTGGCAAATCTGCCGGAGCCAGGTTGACGGTAATTTTTTTGTCCGGGAAGGCGAAACCACTATTGATGAGTGCACTGCGGACTCGATCACGCGACTCTTTGACTGAGGCTTCGGGCAGCCCAACCAGATGAAAGGCGGGCAAGCCGTTGGCCAGATGGACTTCTACGGTAACAAGGGGGGCGGCCAGTCCGTGGCGCGCCCTGCTAAATACAATGGCTAATGACATCCTGTCTCCAAAATTACCGACGAATGAAAATTACAACTTGGTAATTATTAGTGTAAAAGTAACTTAAATGCAAACTTAATGGTTATTTATTGGTTTGTCTATACGAAATGTTAAAGCAATTGGCAGGCATTCCGACAACCTATACGCTACACTAGGGTTCAAAACCAATACCTTGCATGCTAATCGATGGGGGCTCCATGCAGCAATTCTGGCTTAATAGTGCATTACGGCGACCTTGGCTGACCATAAGCTGGGCGTTAATTTTAACGCTGGCGTTAGCCGCTGGTATGGGGCAGCTGTATTTTCGGGGTGATTACCGCATATTTTTCTCGCCAGATAATCCACAAATGCTGGCATTTGAGCAAATGCAGGATGAGTTCAATAAAAGCGATAACATCATGGTGGCGATTGCGCCGCGTTCCGGCGATGTTTTCGACGACGATGTGTTGACACTGATTTGGCAATTTACTGAAGCAGCATGGCAGACTCCATACTCCAGCCGGGTTGACTCCATCAGCAACTTTCAACACACCGAAGCCATGGATGACGACTTGCTGGTGGAAGATTTATTGCTAAACCCGGCTGATTTAACCGATGAAAAAATAGCAAAAATTCGCGCTGTGTCGATGTCTGAACCGGCCCTATACCGTAGTCTGATCTCAGCTGATGGAGCCGTTGCGGCGATAAATATTACAGTACAGCTGCCTGAGGTTGATCAAAATCAGGAAGTGGTGGATGCCTATGAATATGTGCTTGGGCTCAGTGCTTACTTTGCAGAGAAGTACCCCGATGTCGAGTTTTACCATGCTGGTATACTGGCACTGAATTACGCCTTTGCCAGTGAAGCTGAAAAAGATGCCAGTACGTTGGTGCCACTGATGTTCTTGGTGATTATCATCATGCTGGTGCTGCTGTTGCGCTCAGCTCTGGCGGCTTTGGCCACCGTAATTATTATTTTGGTGACGATTTTGAGTACGCTGGGGGTGGCTGGTTGGCTGGGTATTTTCCTCAGTACTGCGACCGTCAATGTACCCACTATTGTGATGACGTTAGCGGTTGCTGATTGTGTGCATGTTATTGTTTCCATGCAATATGCACTCAGGCAAGGTAAAAGCAAGGAAGAAGCCATTCATTACAGTATGACCCGCAATGTGGTGCCGATCTTTATCACCAGTATTACCACGTCTATTGGCTTTTTAACACTTAACTTCTCTGAAGTCCCAATCTTAAGGGATTTAGGCAATATGACGGCAGTCGGTGTGATGCTTGCCTGTATCTTCAGCGTGACCTTGCTGCCTGCTCTGCTGCGGCTGTTGCCGGCAAAAGTGGTACCGGTCAGTCATACTGCCAAGGGGATGGAGCGGCTGGCAGATTTCGTAGTGCAGCAGCACCGGAAGATTTTACCGGTCGGTGCGGTGTTGATGCTAGGTATAGCAGCATTTGCCGGGACCAACCAGGTGAATGACGTAGCGGTAAAGTACTTTGATACTCGCACTGAGTTTCGTCAATCGCTGGATTTTATCGAAGAGAACCTGACCGGCACGGCTAACCTGGATTTTGCCATTGATAGCCAGCAAACCAGCGGTGTAAATGATCCTGAATTTCTGGCGCACGTGGCGGCTTTCAGTGATTGGCTGCATCAACAGCCGGAAGTGACCCATGTGGCTAGCATTACCAATGTATTTAAGCGATTGAATAAAAATATGCATGGCGATGATCCTGCATATTATCGCTTGCCCGAGCAGCAGGATTTGGCGGCGCAGTATTTATTGATGTTTGAAATGTCACTGCCGTTTGGCCTGGATCTGAATAATCAATTGAATCTGGATAAAAGTGCGACACGGGTTACCGCGACGTTGCAAAACCTGGGAAGTAAAGAGCTGACGGGATTTGAGCAACGTGCTTTATCCTGGCTGTCTGAGAACATGCCGCAATACCATGCGAGTGCGGCCAGTACTGCGTTAATGTTTGCCCATATTGGGGAACGAAACATGGAGTCGATGCTCAAAACCTTACCATTTGCTTTGATACTGATTTCTGGTTTGCTGGTGATCAGTCTACGTTCCTGGCGACTTGGGCTCTTTAGTTTGGTGCCGAACATCATGCCTGCCTTGGTTGGTTTTGGTATATGGGCACTGTATTCTGGTGAAATTAATTTAGGTTTATCTGTGGTGGCAAGTATTAGTTTGGGCATTATTGTCGATGATACAGTCCACTTCCTTAGCAAGTATCAGCGAGGTTTGCAGGAAGGTCAAACCACCGAAGGTGCCGTGCGCTATGCGTTTAATAGTGTTGGGCGAGCCTTATTTGTTACCACCGTTGTATTGGTTGCCGGTTTTGCGGTTTTGGCGATGTCTGGTTTTAGACTAAACTCTGATATGGGGTTGTTGACTGGCATGATCATCGTGCTGGCGTTGATTATTGATTTGCTGCTGCTGCCTGCGATCTTGCTACGTTTTGATAAAAAAGGAAAAAGTGATGAAAAAGTATCTGCTGTTCAGTCTGCTTAGCTTGAGTTTATGCTTGCTACCGACCTCGGTGGTGGCTGAACAGGAAGCCGCGATGGCTGAAGGTTTGCGTATTTCGACCGAACGCAAGGTACGAGACACTGGCTGGGGCGATACTGAAGCGGTCATGACCATGATATTACGTGATGCCCGAGGGCGTGAGAGCCGTCGAGAGATGCGTACCTTAACACTGGAAGTGTTGGACGATGGTGACAAAGCACTAACCATTTTTGATGAACCACGGGACGTTCGAGGCTCTGCCTTTTTAACGCATTCTCACACGATGCAGCCAGATGACCAGTGGTTGTTTCTTCCTGCTGTAAACCGGGTGCGGCGAATTGTATCGCGCAATAAATCGGGGCCTTTCATGGGCAGTGAATATGCGTACGAAGATTTAAGCTCGTTTGAGCTGGAAAAGTTTAGTTTCACCTATTTGCGCGATGAAGAAGTGCATGGTGAGCTTTGTTATGTGGTGGAGCAAATTCCGCAGGATGAGTATTCCGGCTACAGTAGGATGGAGGTCTGGATAGATAAGAGCCATTACCGGGTGCAGAAAATTGATTACTATGATCGCCGAGGTAGCCTGTTGAAGACATTGACCCTGCACGATTATACCTTGTATAAAGACGAGTTTTGGCGAGCACACCGGATGGAAATGGTGAATGCCCAGAACCAAAAAAGCACGACGCTACTGATGCGGGATATTCAGTTTGATCGTGGCTTCACAGATGCGGACTTTGATAACAATGCCTTACAACGTGCCAGATAAAGCTGCATGTTACTCTGCAGCAGCTTTACTGATACTCAGTAGCTGTCTGTGGTCTGGTGACATTGCGGCGAGTGAGCAAGCGGCTACACATCAGGTGCAGCCCGGAGATACCTTGTGGCGAATTGCCAGTAAACTTCGTCCAAGTCACGATGTTAGTGTACCTCAGGTGATGCTGGCTCTGTTTGAATCAAACCCTGATGCCTTTATGCAGCAAGACATCAATCAGTTGCAGCATGGCCATTGGCTGACCGTGCCGGATGAGGCGCAGATCGCACAATATGACGCAACTGAAGCGTTGCAGCTTGCCGCTGAGGCAAGAGTGTCTATGCAGGCTCGGCTTGAGCCAGCCGCGACTTTACCGTCTGAGCCTGATAAGGCGAAAGCGCAGCAAGCTCAACCGCTTGATGCAAGTACTGTCGAGCCAGACATCGTGGAGCAGCACAGGGTTGAACGTGCTGCGGACACTACTGACAGTGTCGCTGATGCCGAACCTAAGCATGTTGCTAGTGACTCATCATCTTTTAGCTACAACCGTAATGCCCCCGCTGCCACAGAACGTTTCTGGTCTGATATTGAGTGGTATTCCCAGCTGAACCTGATGCAGCGTGCATTTGGACAGCGGGGTTTACAGCAGCAAGGCCAGTGGCAGAGTGCAGTGAGCCTTGAAATGGAGTGGTACTGGCAGTCGGATGATCGCAGTCATACCGTTGTGGTGTCACCCTATTTGCGCTGGGACCAGCAAGATAGCAATCGCCACCTGGTAGATTTGGCAGAGGCCTACTGGTTGTATTATGGATCAGGCTGGGAAATCAGAACTGGCGTTAATAAGGTTTTTTGGGGGGCGGTTGAATCGCAACGATTGGTCGATATTATTAATCAGCGTGACTTGCTGGATCGACCTGATGGGGAAAGTAAATTAGGGCAACCAATGATGCAGCTTAGCCTGATCCGCGACTTTGGTACTGTGCATGCGTATTTGCTGCCTTACTTTCGTGAGCGGGCATTTGCTGGTACTGATGGACGGCTTCGTTTGCCCCAACTGGTGGATACCTCTAACCCGGTGTATGAATCTTCCAGTGAACAACGACATCTTGATTGGGCAGTGCGGTGGTCACAGCAATTTAGTGGCCTGGACCTGGGACTAAGCTATTTTCAGGGCACTTCCCGCGAGCCGGCTCTGATGCCAACGCCTGAAGGCACCCTGAGGCCTTATTATCCTCAACTGAAGCAGCTTGGCCTGGATGGACAATGGATCCTTGGCAGTTGGCTTTGGAAAATGGAAGCCGTCTATCGGGATAGCCAGATTGAAAACTACAGCGCTTTTACTTCAGGCTTTGAGTACACGCAGATCGGCATTAATGATCGCTTTTGGGATCTGGGCTGGTTAGTGGAGTATCAGTACGATAGCCGTGGCCTGGAAGCAACCGCCATCGGTCAAAATGATGTGTTTGTCGGTTGGCGTTTAGCATTAAATGATGCTGCGGGATCTGAGATCCTGTTTGGTATTATTCAGGACCTGGATCGAAGCTCCAGCCGGAGTGCTTACCTGGAGGCATCAACCCGTCTTAGCGATCGTTTTCGTTTGCGCGTCGATGGGTGGTTCTTTGATAGCAAAGAACCAGATGATTTGGTGTATTGGTTGCGCAAGGATGATTATATTCAGCTGACACTGGAGTATTATTTTTAGGGTCTATTTATCTTGAGGGGACTTGGGTTATCAGGGTTCACCCAGGTCGCTAGGGTGCTTGCCAAACACCGGGATGGTCAGCTGCCATTTAATCGCCGCTAAACGCAATACCAGTAAGCTGGCCATACCCAGCATCATCGCTAGCAGTGTTGAGGCTCCAGCTTGTTGAGCCATGATATAGACGATCCCTCCAATAATACAGGTAACAGCATACAGCTCACCACGGAATACCATAGGAATATCGCGGCACAGAACATCACGGATCATGCCTCCTGCTACAGCGCTCATCGTCCCCATGATCACTGCAACCAGATTTGAAGTGCCGAGATCCAGCGCTTTTTGTGTGCCAATGACCATGAAAACGGCTAAACCAATGGCATCAAAGAATTGCAGGGTATTATTTGGGATCGTCAGTCGCTTGCGCAGTAAAAAAATGGTCACCAAAGCGGCGGAAAAAATAGCGATAAAATAACTGTTATCATTGATCCAGACGACGGGAACATCAAGGATTACATCACGCAAGGTGCCGCCTCCTATGGCGGTTACGGTTGCCAGTACCATCACGCCAAAGCCGTCCATTTGCTTACGCCAGGCAGCCAGAGTGCCGGAGACAGCAAACACAGCAATCCCCATTAAATCGAACCAGTGCAAGTAATCCATCGTTTTGCTTCTCTGCTAAGCAGCCGTTGATATATTGGCTGCTGTTGTGATTTTATCTGCTATGCTAGCATGCAACTAAGCTGGAGACACCGCTGCTGTGTATGTAGTGCAGGTTCAATGAGGCCATATGAAGAAAAAAATCGTCGTGCCCTTTCTGTTGGTTGTTGCTGCGGCGGCTACCCTTGCTTTTGTGAATTACAAGGCTGCAGAAGCCATTCAAATCCAGCTGCAGCAGGTCAATCAATCCTATGCTGATATGGCGGTGCAAGAGGGGTTACCAGCTTTGCAATTAGCGCACGGGGCCATATCAGCTAATGTACTGACGTCCAATTACCGAGTTGATGATGTGCAATTAACCATGACGGGTTTTGGTCAGGTGTTGACGGTGGGAAGCATCCAGTTTTCGGGGTTTAAGCCTAACACCCTGGCAGACAAAGGCAGTGTTGAAGTCAATGGCTTGACAGTAGGTACAGGGCTGTTGCTCTTTATGCCTGGACAGCTCAGTGAGTTTATCCAGAGTGTGCAACTGCACGGTGATTATCGTTATCGCTACAATGCACGTCATGGGGAATTATGGTTGTCGCAGCAGACCAGTATCAATGATGAGTTTCAGTTCAGTTATCAAGTTAACTTCACGCAAATGCAATCGTTGTGGCAGTGGCTGGGCGAGGTGACCGCCATGAGTGCGGAGCAGCAGCAAGCGGTGATGGCGTCAGAATTGTTTCATGATGAGATCTCCGAAGCATTTCGGCAAGCAGCGGTGAGTCATGGTGAGCTTCATCTGACGAATCATGGCTTTCTGGAGCGTTTACTCGCTTTTACCTCGGCAAGTGGTCAATCGCCCTCCTTGGATGCCGTTCGTGGTATGGCCATGATGACCCTGGCGATGGCAGATGGTGTACCAGCTGAGTTCAAACAAAGCCTGATGCATTTTATTGAACAGCCAAGGTCTTTGAAATTAAGCTTTCAATTTGCACAACCGGTAAGCGTAGAGGCGTTGGAATCAGGGACTGCTTTAATGGAGTTGGATAGCCCGAAAGCTATGCTGGAGTTCAGTGGCGCTCGCCTTGTTGCCAATCAATAAACAACAAGGCACGCCTATAACTACATGATGCTGATGTCAGCGATGACTCGGCTATTGTTTACGCCAGCTGGGCCGTCAGACGCCGCCAATGACGTCGTTGCTCAGTGAATAATGCTTTCAACTCTAAATACTGTTTCTGCATGGACAATTCTGCATAGTTCACAGCAAAGCTATCCTTAAGTTGTTCTTTTTTCTGTACTAGCAAGTCTTTTTTCAAGGTGTAATAGGCCTGCATCCGTTCTATCAACAACTCGTATTCATGCTCAACTTTTTGCAGTATCTGTTCTGCATCCGGGTAGCGTTGTTGCAGTAGTTTCGATTTAGCACGTTTCAGCTGCATTAACGCCTTGGCTTTTTCAATGCGGTCTTCCGGACTGGTTCTGAGTTTAGACGTGAGGCCAACGAAAGAGGCTCCTTTGATAAGCCACTTGGTGGGATCAAAATGCCACCACTTAATACCATTGCGATAATCATACTCAAAAATATGGTGGAAATTATGATAGCCTTCACCATAGGTTAGCAAAGCCAGCACGCCATTGTCGCGGGCCGTGTTTTCATCGGTGTACGGTTGTTTGCCCCAAATATGAGCAAGCGAATTGATAAAAAAGGTGAAGTGATGGCTCAGCACCAGTCGCAACACGCCGACCAACAACAACATGCCCCAGAAATTACCAAAAACTAAACCCAAAGCCACGGGAATGCCGATATTGGTGAGTAGCACTAAGGCCAGATAGTGCTTGTGTTGCCATTGCAGGATGCGGCTTTTTTGCAGATCACGCACGTTGTCATAAGTGTAATGATCTGGCCCCTGATAATCCCGAATCATCCAGCCGATATGGCTAAACCAGAAGCCACGGCGAGCTGAATAGGGATCTTTATCATTGTCATCAACATGGCGGTGATGTGCCCGATGATCGGAAGCCCAGTGAATAGCACTGTTTTGCAATGCAAAGGCACCGCCAATGGCAAAAATAAACTCCAGTATAGGATGGGCCTGATAAGATTTGTGTGACCACAACCGATGATAGCCTGCAGTAATTGACATTCCGCAGTAGCCAAGGCATAAGATCATTGCGATAATTTCAACAGCACCGAAACCGATAGCGATGGCGTACCAGGGTACAGCAACCGCAGCGACGAGGAATGTGGTGCTAAAGACAAGAATATTAGTCCATATCAGAGGGGCTTTTTGCATAAATCAACTTTCAGCTTACAAATGTACGCCCAATTTACCAGAGCTGTGTATGAGGTCAAGCTGATTCCGATGAAACGCGGTGAAAAAGAGATTGAATTGTGACCAGAGCTGAGCAAAAAGAGCGTACTCGTCGTGCCATTATTAATGCTGCCTTTGAGCAGTTAAGTGCTGACAAGAGCTTCGCCAGCCTAAGTTTACGTGAGGTGGCGCGAGAAGCCGGTATTGCACCCACTTCTTTTTATCGCCACTTTGCGGATATGGATGAGCTCGGCTTAACTTTAGTCGATGAGGGGGGCTTGATGCTGCGGCAGCTGATGCGCCAGGCCAGACAACGCTTGATCAATAATACCAGTGTGATCAGTACTTCAGTTGAAACCTTTATGGAATTTATCATGCGCCATAGCAATGTGTTTCGGCTGCTGCTGCGTGAGCGCTCAGGAACATCAGCTGCTTTTCGCAGTGCAGTTGCCCGAGAAATTCAGCATTTCTGTGCAGAACTGGCGGATTACCTGCGTAAAGAAAATCAATGCTCCGCTGAACAGGCGATGATTCAGGCGGAAGCGATGGTAATTTTAGTGTTTCATGCTGGTGCTGATGCGTTGGATGCCAGTGATGAGGTACGGCAAAAAATTACGGAAAAGACCATTCTGCAGCTTCGCATGCTGGCTGCAGGCAGCCAGCATGCTTCACTCTAGCCAGAGCCAGCTACCTGTCGTATGCTGTTTTTAGGTTCGTTTTTTTAACCAGACACCACACTCCAGATGGTGTGTGTATGGAAACTGATCGAACACAGCCATGCGTTCAATCGTATGGGTGCTGTCCAAATCTGCCAGGTTCTGCCTGAGTGTCTCAGGGTTGCAGGAAATATAGATAATATCATTAAAGCGGCTGACTAACTTTACTGTGGCCGGGTCTAACCCTGCCCGAGGTGGATCAACCAACACGGTATTAAGATTCAGCGTGGATAGATCAAGTTTCTTTAATTGTGAACCTTGCAGTAAAGCGGCAGAAACATCTTCAGCCGACATTTGTAGCACCTGCACATTGATGATTTGATTCAATTCGCAATTGTACTGAGCCGAGCGAATTGATTTGCGCGAAATTTCAGTGGCAATGACTTGATTAAAGTGTCGAGCTAAAGCCAGAGAAAAGTTGCCGTTGCCACAATACAGCTCTAACAAATCATCGGATAACTGTTGGGCTATGCTGCATGCCCAGTTCAGCATATGCTGATTCACTTCACCATTGGGTTGGGTGAAACTATTTTCTATCTGTTGATAACGTAATTGGCGTTGCTCTACCGTCAGCCGCTCTATAATGTAATCACGCTCAAGTTCGATCTTTTGTTTACGGGAGCGCCCAATCAGATCAAGGGGGGCGTAATCCGCTAATCGCTGTTTTAATGCCATAGCAGCTTGCTGCCATGCATCGGTCAGAGGCCTTTTGTAAATCAGAGTGATTAGCAGCTCACCACTTAAGCCAGTTAAATAATCAATTTGATAGATTCTGTGGCGTAGTTCCGGCTCTGATTTTAGCTCCTCGATCAATAGGGGCATGATAGTGCTTATACGTTGATCAGCGATTGGGAAGTCATCAATCCGTATCCGCTCTTTTGTTGCCGGATCAAACATAATATGAAAGAGATCATCGCCGTCATGCCAAAGGCGAAACTCCGCTCGGAGGCGATAGTGACTGGGTTTGGAGCGAAACACTTCAATCTCAGGGTGCTTCAGTGGCTGCATCATGTTGATGACGTGCGCTACTTTCGCTGTCAGTAGTGTTTCATATTGTTCTGGGGCAATGTGTCCTGGTCGCATCGTCGCATCCTGGGAGGCTTGAAAAGCGCGATCTTAAGCTTTTTTAGCATCAGAGCCAAACGCAAAGCAAAAAAAAGCACCTGCGTTCAGGTGCTCCTTGGCAGGATTGGATGAAACTTACTGGTCCTGGCGATCTTTGGCTTCACGGACCTTAAGGGTCCGCTCCTGGAACTCTGAGTCATTCAAAGCATTGATCATCTTTTCTGCATCTTTGGCAGCGACTTCAACAAATCCAAAGCCCCGGCGTCGCCCGGTTTGACGATCTTTCATCAAGCGAACATTAAGCACGATACCTTGGCTTTCAAATAACTGTTGTACCGCTTCTTCATTAGCTCGATAGGGTAGGTTGCCGACGTACAAGGTAGCAGAGTCGCCTGTAAACTCTTCTGCAACAACTTCACTGTTACTCTGATGAGTCGAATTAGCATGCAAAACATCACGTAGAGTAGGAGCGAAAATGCCACAAACCAACACACCAATAACGACTGATGTCGCTGCGGAGATATCTGGATTCATAAAGTGGAAAATGACATAAACAATCACGGCCACCGCAAGGGTATAAGGCAGGGTGGCTCTTAAAGTAGGTAGCATAAGACTTGTCCTGTTAAAATCATAAAGTAAGTAAATAAAAAACCTGCTGAATCAGGTTGTTTAATCTTAGCGGCTGCAGCTCAGCTCGCCAACCTAAAAATGATAAAATACTAAATTGCATGGAAGGGGTTGACAGTTTTGCTGAAGTCTATAAAATGCGCCCCTCGTTACGCAGTCAGCGCCAAACAGCTGAAAGCATAACAGAAGTCAAAAACGAGCGTTTGGAAATTTTCAAAAACTCCTTGACTTGAAACACAGACGCAGT
>JAIUMG010000089.1 GCA_022565655.1 Alkalimonas sp. | reverse complement strand
CACCGCATTGCTCGTGCAATGTCATCAGATCGGCCAACGCCTGACAGGGGTGATACAAGTCACTCAATGCATTTACCACCGGGATGCCACTACTGGCTGCTAGCTTCTCCAGCGTGGCCTGCGAATAGACTCGAGCCACAATGGCATCGGTCCAACAAGCCAGATTGCGGCCAAAGTCCTCCACCGTTTCACGTTGACCCATCGCCCCGTTTTGCTGATCCAGATAAACACTATGACCACCCAATTTCTGGATCCCAACATCAAAACTGACCCGGGTTCGCAAGGATGGTTTTTCAAACAACATCGCAATGCTCTTGCCAGCCAAAGCTTGCTGATACTGCTGTGGCTGATGCTTAATTTGTAAAGCCAATTGCAGCAACTCGTGTAGCTGCTCAGGTTGCAATTCATGCAACGACAATAACCGGGTCAGGTTTTTCATAAGTACACTCAATCCCTTTGTTTGATTGAAATGCGGGTACCAACCGCATCGCCGGCCAACAAAGCCAATAAGGTTTCAGGCTGCTGCCAACCCGCTACAATAATACTATCCTGCAAAGCTCTGGCCGTATCTAAAGCAGCCTCAAGCTTTACTTTCATGCCTCCCTGGATCACACCACGAGCCACCATTTCAGCGGCTTGAATGCTGTCCAGCTCGGTCACTAACTCGCCATGGCTATCTAAAATCCCAGCAACATCGGTTAGCAGCACCAATTGACCACGCAGCAACTGGCATAATGCAGCGGCGGCTAAATCCGCGTTGATATTCAGTAACTGCCCGGCTTCATCATGGCCAATAGAACTCACCACTGGCATCCAATTGCCCGCTAGTAATTGCTGTAATAAAGTCGGGTCACCGGGTTTGGGGTTCGCAACCGCACCCAAGCGGGCATTGCGCTGAAAATGACAGCTGCCTCCGGCTGCGAGGGTTAAACCAACCGGCCGTAACCCTACCGTAGCAGCCAGACCAACCAGCTCGGCATTGACAGCACCTGCAAGAGCTCCACAAATCACTGGCATTTGCTCAGCTGGTGAGACACGCTGGCCGTCAATTTTTTCAGTGCGAAAACCAAACTGCTGCAACCATTGATCCACCTGCGCTCCACCACCATGCACTAGTAGCAAAGTACGCTGTTGCTTTAGCTGATGACAGATCTGCAACAAGTCAGTTAAAGCCGCAGGCTCCTGCAATAAGCGACCGCCTAGTTTCAGCACCAAAGGCCGTGTGTCATTCATCATCACCACCTGCCAACAAACCTGCTGTTTCTGGCCATTGATACTTCAAGTTGGCCAACTGTATAGCCTGAGCTGAAGCACCTTTTAACAAGTTGTCGATGGCAGCCACAATGACCAGTTGCTGTCCCTGCTGCTGCCAGAACAAATCACAAAAGGGCGTGCCTGCAACATCAGCCACATTAGGAGAATTGTGCACTAATCGCACCAAGGGTTTATGCTGATAACTGTGCTGAAAGGCGGCCTCGACCTGGGCCTTGTTCACATTCTTAGCCAGGGTCACGACAATAGTCGCCAGAATGCCCCGTTTAAAATTACCCAAATGTGGGGTAAACACCACCGAGCGCCCGAGGCATTGCTCTATTTCAGGGCGGTGCCGGTGGCTAAAAAAGCCATAAGCAGCCAAACCAACCTCGCAAAACGAGGTCGTTAAACTGGCTTTACGTCCAGCACCGGATACACCGCTCACGGCGCTAATGACAGGTACAGCTTGCTCAGCCAGCAACTGATGCTGTATGAGGGGTAGCAACGCCAATGAAGAAGCCGTGGGATAACACCCCGCCACCGCAAAAAGCGACTGAGCCAGCTCCTCCCTGGTGATCCACTCGGCCAGGCCATAAGGAGCCTGAGCCAAATACGTTGCGTGCTGATGCTCGTAGCCATAAAACTCTGGGTATAGCGCTGGGTTTTTCAACCGAAAAGCGCCCGATAAATCAAAGACCGTGACACCGGCATCAAGTAACTTAGGAGCCAACTGCTCACTGGCTTCATGCGGCAGTGCCAGAAATGCCACATCAGCCCGCTCCGCCAGGCCAGCTAAGTGAGCATCACTCCAGGGTTCAACCAACAAATCAACTTGCTGGTGAAAGCGTGGGTACAGGCTGGAAAAAGGCTCCGCCACTCGCCCCTCAGATGCATAAGCAGCCACTAAATGCATAAACGGGTGCCGAGTCAAAAGACGCACCAACTCTGCACCGCTATAACCAGCAGCCCCAAGCACAATAGCCCGTTTTTTAACCGATTCAGAAGGTAGGTTCTGCAACATGAAAGATAATTCCGCTAAGTATAAGCGGCTAGTCTACGCAGAGGGAAAAGAAAAAACAAGAATTTTTATGCTGATTTTATGAATTTATATCCAAAAAATAAAAGTGCGAATTGAATCAGTCTACAGGACGATGATGACCCGACCATGACAGTCATCTTCATCAACGCCCTGTGCCAAGTGGCCTCAGGCCGTTTGAGCGGACGGAGCCAGTGAACGAACCCCCAACATGTGACAAATTGCGTAACTGAGTTCACTTCGATTCAATGTGTAGAAGTGAAATTGATCGATCCCTTCCCGGCTCAGCACTTTAACCATCTCCATCGCAATATTGGCTGCCACCAGATTGCGAGTTGTCGGGTCCTGATCCAGCCCTTCGTAGGCCTGATGCATCCAGGTAGGCACAGCAACATTTGTCAGCTTGGCAAACTTGATCAGTTGCTGAAAATTCGTCACCGGTAGTATGCCCGGTATAATATCCACATCAATGCCAATGGCTGCACAGCGGTCTCGATAGCGAAGGAATTTTTCTACATCAAAGAAGAATTGTGTGATTGCCCGGGAGGCGCCAGCATCGACTTTTCGTTTCAGGTTTAATAAATCAAATTGCGCATTCGGTGCTTCCGGATGCACTTCAGGATAAGCCGCCACTGAAATATCAAAATCAGCCACCGAACGAAGAATTTCTACCAAGTCAGTCGCGTATAAAGCTGGCTTTTCAGTGGTGTTTGGCGGTAAGTCGCCACGCAAGGCTACAATATGCCGAATGCCATTTTTCCAGTAATCCGCAGCAATCGACTTTAACTCTTCGACCGACGCATCAATACAGGTGAGATGAGGCGCCGCAATTAAGCCGGTTCGCTGTTTAATCGATTTAATAATATCATGGGTACGATCACGCTCGCCCGAGTTAGCACCATAAGTCACCGACACAAAACTGGGCGCAAGAGGCGCTAAACGCTCAATCGACTGCCAAAGTGTTTGCTCCATCTGCTCCGTTTTCGGCGGAAAGAACTCAAAACTGACCTTCGCCTTGCCTTGCACATCGTGCAAATTACGATTGATAGCTTCTAAAAATTGCGCATGAGCAAATGACATGTTACGACTGCCTCTCTAATAATAATTCAGTTTGAGTACGGCGCTTTTCTCCCGCCACCTGACGCACTAACTGCGCTAAATCGGCATGTACACCGCCAGCGGTGACGGTGCGACCAGCTCCGGGGCCCTGGATCACCAGCGCCGTTTCCTGATACCAATCCGACTGGATCACAAAGATGTTGTCACAAGGCTGAATGCCAGCTAGCGGATCCGCAGCGTTCACCGCCACCAGCTTGACCTCGGCGCGTACACCAGAAGCGGTGATTTCCAACTCGCCGATGTAACGCAATACCTGTTGTTGCTGCTCAGCCTGCTGTAGCGTAGTTTGCATCAAGGCATCAAAATCAGCGCGTTGTTGCCAGAAATCATCCCAGCTGGCACCAGACAGTCGCTCTGGCAACAGTGGCTCCAGCTTAATGTGCTCAAGATCGAGTGACAGACCCAACTCACGGGCTAACACCAGTAACTTTCGTTGCACATCTCGACCGGATAAATCTTCCCGTGGGTCTGGCTCGGTATACCCTAAATCCTTTGCCTGCAACAGCAGTTCAGAAAATGCGGTACTACCATCGTATTTGCACAGCAGCCAAGACAGGGTGCCGGAAAAAATACCACTGATACGATGAATACGATCACCGCATGAGAGCAACTCCTGAATACTTCGCTGCACCGGTAAGCCAGCTCCGACGGTGGTGTTACTGAACCAATGCAGCCCATGGTCAGTCAGTTGCTGCACAATGGCGTTATACTGCGCTTGCGGCAAGGTCACCCCCTGCTTGTTAGCACTAATGATATGGCAGCCTGCAGCAATGAACTCAGGATAACGCTCTGCTAATTGCTGGCTGGGCGTTAAATCGATCAGTACCTTTGGAGCTGCCAATTGCTCTATATGTGCCAGCAATACTTGTGCTTGCAGCGGCTCAGCCTGTTGCAACTCCTGCTGAATATCATCCGACTCAAGCTCTGGTGCAAACAGCATTTGTCTGGAATTAAACAACAGGGCAACCTTCAACTTGGCGCTAGCCCCAGCTTTTTGCTGATGGGAAGGCAGCAAGTTCAAAAACTCTGCTCCAACATTACCGGTACCTGCCACGATAAGCTGGATCTCAGGGCGAGGCTGCGTACAGCAATCATGTAATTCAGTGAGACTCATGGTCGATAACTCCTTGTCAAACAGCCAAATGACTAAAGCTTTGGTCTGATACACATGCAACGGCTGTAATGCATGAATGCAGGCCTGTACATCGGCAGGCAGATTCTGCTGTTGAGCTTGTTGTGGCTTCAACCAGGCCACGGCGTAATAAGGTCGGGTATCATGGACGGCATGCACATCCAGTTCAGCCAGTAATTGCACTGCTTTGCCCGCAACTGACGCCGGGATCAACCAAAGATGTCCTTGTGCCTGGTGGGGTAAGTTAACTACCGGCTGCTGGAGCTCTCGCGCTAACCAATCGGCATCGTAACCATGGGTGTCATGCACACTCAGCAAGACCATCTGCGACAGATCCGTGACAAAGCTGGCCGTACAATCTTGCTGCGGGACGATCTGGCAACCGGTGCGCTCAGGCTGAAAACTGGAGCGAACTTCCAAACGGGTCTGGCTATTTTGCAAAGGGGCCAGAGTTCGGGCATGCAATACAGGGTTGCCCAGTTGAGCCAGTAAACACGCTTGACGCCAACTGACCTGCTGATAAGGAATGGCAGCTTTAAGCCGACGGGGATCGCCACTGTAGATCGCATCCACATCGGTCCAGATCCGTACCTGATCTGCCTGAATTAACCGCCCTAATATAGTCGCGGAATAATCACTGCCGTTGCGCCCCAGGGTCAGGCTATTCCCGGCCGGGTCACGGCCAATAAAGCCTGTAACGATTTGAATGCCACTGCCACGCTGCGCCAGCAAGCGCTGCTCTGATTCATCCCAGCGGATCTGATGTTGCTCTACCGTCAAAAAAGTACGGCTATCGACCCAGTCGGCAGCCACACCATGTTGGCGCAATAGGCGGCTAAGCAACAAGGCCGATAACAACTCGCCCAGCGCCAAGGCGTCAACATGCTGACCGGTTTGAATTTGTTCAGGCAACACTGCCAACCATTGCTGCAACTGTGCCTGAACGTCATCGGCCTGAGAGCCGTTTAAGCAGTCTGCCACCAACTGCTGTAAAGTCAGACCCAACCGCTGTACGGCCGCAATCAGAGCTGAGTGATCATCCGCCAGCTCAAGTAAAGCACACAGTTGATCGGTGGTTTTGCCCGGCGCAGACACCACCACCCAACAGTTGCTGCTGGTTTCATGCTGTTTGATAATCTCTGCCACGGCTTGAAAACGGCTCGCATCAGCAAGGCTGCTGCCACCAAATTTATGCACCTGGCTGCCACGAGGCCAGACGGAGTTCGGTTGTACTTGAGTTGTCATCGGTTCACCATAACGCAGTTAATGCCGGATTGAATCGGCACTCGGTCGGGCCGGTATCACTTGGCGCTTCATGCACAGTTTCCTGCACTGGCTTGCTATCCGGCAGTTGCGATGAATTATTTTTCACAGCCGCGGCTAAGCGTTTAAATGCAGTGCTTAAATCAGCCAGTAAATCATCAATCGCTTCAATACCAACCGATAAACGCAGCAGCGTCGGCCCAATACCAGCCACTTGCTGAGCTTCAGCGCTCATCGAGGCATGCGTCATACTGCCGGGGTGGCAAATTAAACTTTCAATCCCACCAAGCGACTGAGCCAAGGTGAAGCATTGCAACGCATCGAGAAACACCGGTAACTGTTCAGGTGCAACATCCAAATCAAAACTAAGCATAGCGCCAAATCCCTGTTGCTGTGCTTTGGCCGTTGCATGGCCGGGATGCTCAATCAAGCCCGGATAATACACCTTACTCACCAGGGGCTGTTGCTGAAGAAACGCCACCACTTGCTCGGCATTACTTTGATGCAATTGCATACGAGGTTGTAAGGTTCGCAAACCACGCAGTGTCAGATAGGCATCAAAGGCCGCCCCGGTGATACCCAGACAATTAGCCCACCATTTTAGTTCATCACCGATCGATTGATCGGCGCAAATTAAAGCACCAGCCACCACGTCACTGTGGCCATTGATGTATTTGGTGGTTGAATGCACCACGATGTCAGCACCTAGCGCCAACGGCTGCTGCAAAACCGGCGATAAAAAGGTGTTATCCACTACCGTAATAGCACGCAGTTGCTTGGCCAGCTGACAGGCCGCTTTAATATCGGTGATTTGCAGCAGTGGGTTACTGGGCGTTTCCAGCCAAATCATCGCAGGCTTGCAGGCTTGAATACGCGCTTGCCAGTCCGCTTGCTGAAAATTGATAATCTCCAACTTAAAGCTACGCTTACGCTCAGCCAAATTGGTAAACAAGCGGTAGCTGCCACCGTAACAGTCATGCGGGATCACTAAGGTGTCTTCTGGCGTTAACAGTTGCAGCGCTAATACGCAGGCCGACATGCCCGTATTAGTCACAATGGCCTGGCTGCCACCTTCCATCTCTGCCAGTGCCTCGGCCAGAAGATCCCGAGTTGGATTATTAGAGCGGCTGTAATCGTATTGCCCAGCCTGGCCAAGTGCCTTTAAGCGATAAGTCGATGTGAGGTACAGTGGAGGAGTCACGGCTTCATGCGCTGTATCCTGAGCAATACCCGCTCTGGCAGCAATCGTTGCAAATCGACGTTGTGTCATGACAAGCCTCACAAAATAATTTAGATGTTTAGACGTCTAAAAGTATAACCAGATAAACGGCGATGTCAAAACTTTTCTCTGCTAAGCTCTACAACGACAGTTATTTCTGTACCACTATTTGACTGTGCGTCAGAAAGAGTTAAAATTTCGGCACTTGCTGTCACCAAGGCGCTATGGACTTCTTTAGTGGTGATTCAGCACTCGACAACAACAACTACAAGGTATTGTTATGGCTAAATGGAATGGTGAGTACATTCATCCTTATGCAGAGCACGGTAAAAAATCAGAACAAGTAAAAAAGATTACTGTATCTATCCCATTGAATGTATTGAAAGTTTTAACAGATGAGCGTACGCGCCGTCAGGTCAATAACCTGCGTCATGCCACCAATAGTGAACTACTGTGTGAAGCGTTTCTGCATGCATTTACTGGTCAGCCGCTGCCAACCGATGACGATTTACGTAAAGACAGTCCGCACCAAATTCCGCAGGAAGTACGAGATATCCTGGTACAGATGGGCAAGCCTATTCCGGTGATCATTGAGGCAGATGACGCAGAAGAGTAAATGACTGCCAGCAACCGGGCCATTCAGTAAAAAACCGCAGTAGGAGCATCCACTGCGGTTTTTTTCGATCACGACAACAAGATGCTTATAACTCACCGCGCTTGATTCTGGCCACACCAGAGGCAATCGCTGCATCGGACACCGCCTTCGAAACCCGTGGTAGCAAACGTGGATCCATAGGTTTTGGAATAATGTACTCAGCGCCAAACTCCAGTGAGCTGACTTCGGCTGCTTTCAGTACTGACTCAGGCACCGGCTCTTTTGCAATACTACGAATAGCATGCACCGCGGCGATTTTCATTTCATCATTGATTTCGCTGGCGCGAACATCCAGCGCACCACGGAAAATAAACGGAAAGCACAAGACATTATTGACCTGATTGGGATAATCAGAGCGGCCTGTGGCCATGATAATATCTTTGCGCGTGGCATGAGCCAGCTCAGGTTTAATTTCCGGGTCTGGGTTTGAGCAGGCAAAAATCACCGGCTTGTCCGCCATCAACTTTAATGACTCAGCTGGCAAGACATCAGGCCCCGACACCCCTACAAACACATCTGCACCTTCTAAGGCATCTTCCAAAGTACGCTTATCGGTATTGTTGGCAAAGAGTCGCTTGTACTCGTTTAAGTCATCGCGCCGGGTATGGATCACACCTTTGCGATCCAGCATATAAATATACTCTCGCTTGGCACCACATTTGATCAATAGCTCCATACAGGCGATAGCTGCTGCACCAGCACCCATGCAGACGATAGTCGCTTTGGCAATGTCTTTACCCTGGATCTCAAGCGCATTTAACATACCTGCTGCGGTGACAATGGCGGTACCATGCTGGTCATCATGAAACACTGGGATATTACAACGCTTAATCAGCTCTTTTTCGATTTCAAAACACTCCGGTGCTTTGATGTCTTCTAAGTTGATGCCGCCAAATGTGTCAGCAATATTGGCCACCGTATTGATAAACTCTTCGGTTGTACGATGACTGACTTCAATATCAATCGAATCGAGGTTAGCAAAGCGTTTAAACAATAACGCTTTGCCTTCCATCACAGGCTTTGATGCCATTGGCCCAAGGTTACCCAGACCCAAAATAGCAGTGCCATTGGAGATCACCGCGACCAGGTTGCCTTTGGCGGTGTATTTGTAAACATCATCCGGATTCTCGGCAATGCAACGTACCGGTTCAGCAACACCTGGGCTATAGGCCAGCGCTAAATCACGTACGGTTTCAGCCGGCTTGCTGATTTCAATGCTGATTTTTCCGGGGGTAGGTTCAGCGTGGTATTTCAGTGCTTGCTCTTTAAAATCTGACATGAGGTTCTGTTCCTAAACAGTTGTAGGGTGCAAAAGTGTTAGCTAACGACTTCAGTAAGGCGGGACTGCAAAACGGTACTCTATGATGTGGTACCTTATCACGTGGTATTTTATAGGGAGTCGCTACAGAAAAGAATCTCTGTTGCGCACCTCGTACCAGTGCAATCCATACGCATTAGATTAGTATATATACTCTAGAAGTAAAGCCATCCAAAACTGTTATAACAACTTTTTTGGCACACGCCAAGCACCTGCCCGCTCTCATCCAGGGGGCGGTGATGATAAGATGCAGAGCGACTGAATGATGATGCAGAACAGCAACAGGCAAAGCCAGCTTCCGTGCGGTCTGAGCTCTGCTAGAGTTGCATAAAACTTTTTTTGGCTAATCCATCACTTTTTCGCTTTCTTCCACCCGGAAGAAGCGAATCGATAAGGGGTAATTTTTCACGATCCCATCTTTTGCTTTTAAAGCTCCCATGATGGTAAATACAATCGAGCAAATAACCAAAGCCAGCAGCATCGGGAAACCAATCAGAATGACCGTCAATAACAAGGCAACAAAGAAATACACCAGCACACTTAAGATCCAATTGAAAATGACCCGGCCTTGCTGATCAATAAATTCGTCCTCATTTTTAGTCATCCACATCACCAGTGGAACGATCCAACCCAGAAAGGGCAGAACAAAAGCACAGAATTGCGCTAGATGCATCAGCATACTGTAGTTATAGCTGTTATCTACCAGCTGCTGAAAGCTTGCATGGGGCTGATTAAGGATTTTTTGCTTTTGCTCTGCAAACTCCTGCTCTGTGATGATGCCTTTTTCTTTTAACGCATTTAACTTTTCAAGCTTATCCAGATCCATCGCACCATCCTCATGGCATGCAAACCTGCCTTTACGTTAACCAATCGCCAGACAAACAGCAACTAATAATTAACGCTCCCAGTAAGCTTCCTCCAGGCTATCTTCACGCTCAGGCAAGCCCTTACTGAGCCGTGAAGCGTATTGCACCAGAATTTCATAACTTACTCGGTTGGCATATTTGCAAATTTGTGCAAATGACGAATAACAAAGATAAGGCAGTTCATGTTTACTTGATAAAGGCTGCAATTGACGGTGATGATGATTCGCCGCCAGATCGTGCAACACGGCTGCCAAGGCGCCATCGCCAGCCCCATTGGTATTGGCAATGCGCTCAGGCCCCCCCATGTAGGGATCAATATGCGAGTACACCTTCACCGGCTGCTGACAATCTCTGCGCAGCATGGGGCGGCTGAACTCATAACGGTTAAAATCAGGCAAAGCTCCTGATTTAATCGGGTGTGTAGTTTCACGTTGTACCGACTCATCGGTATAACCACACAGGTACAGCCCTTCGGCACCGGCCGTGATCAACACCATATCCACCCAGTCCAGAATGTTTTCTGCAGCCAATAGTGGATCAGCCAAACCGGTTAAGGCTTCCGCTTCTTGCTCATTCATCGCCAGAATTTGAATATGCTGCTCGGCAGTGTGCTGAATGGTGTCCCGCAGCTCCTCAACCAGGTGCCTGGTGCCCAGACTCATCACCACAGGAACCTGCTGCTGATTGGCAAGCTCCAGACTATGCTGCATGGCAGCAATAATCGGTTGGCCACTGGCCCGAAGTGGATAAGCGCTAAGCACCAAAGCAGACGCATTAGCGACAAGATCAGCGGGAATTGCTGATTCTGTCAATTGATCCATGTCACCAGGATCAATGACAAAAGTTCGTTCTCCATCAGGGGTGATCAGGGTGATGCCACGGCCGATATCGCCAGCCACAGCATGCAAATGATTTAGGTCGACCTTGCTGCTGGTATGGCACAGGTAATGATAAGCCGGCGATCCCAGAGTAATATTGGCTGACATCACGCCCAGCAATACCGACTTATCATCGGCCAGTACCGAGTAGTTGTGAATGGTATTGCCAATGGTGCCACCGGCAAAATGATCAGAAATCGCCTGACAATTCATCAGTTCCTGATAGATGGCATTGGCCTGCTGATGAGCCACCAAATTGGATAAGCCCTTGCCAATACCATAGCGTAGCAAGAACTCATCACTGACTTTGGCCACCACATCAACAATCACCTGATCCAGGCCCACCACATAGGTATCGAGTGCCGGGTCGACTTCAAAGCGCGGTAACTCAGGCTTAGGTGCCGATACAGGGAAATAATGTTTAATCTTTCGCTGGCCTGGAAACTTCATCCGTTGACTCAACTCTACCGCTGACAATCGAGTACACTATCGCCCCTTTTATCAGCGGTAGAG
>JAIUMG010000088.1 GCA_022565655.1 Alkalimonas sp. | reverse complement strand
GCCATCGATCAGCCGCTATGGCCATATGCTGGAAGTGCCGGGCAGCACTCGTATCGTCTTTGCACTGCCCTACCAGCAGCAATGCCTGCTTGGCACCACCGAAGTACGGCAACAGCTGCACGAACCCATTGTCTGCTCTGAAGCCGAGCGTGATGAGCTGCTCTCCGTGTACAATCACTACTTTCAACCGCCGACCCAGCCCGCAGATATACTGGGTAGTTTTGCCGGTGTTCGCCCCTTACTGAAAAGCAGTACAGATACCAGCCGTGCCAGCCGGGAATACAGCCTGCACTGGCAGCAGCACGTGTTGACAGTCAGTGGTGGCAAGTGGACCACAGCGCGGGCACTGGCCAAGCAGGTGGTGCAACAAGTACAGCAATCCACGAAGTAAGCCAGCCACTCCACGGTGCTTGCGCTGATGGCTCACCGCAGTATGATAGGACCAAGTCACCGCTGAGGAACGACACTGATGCCGTTGTATATCGAAAACCGGCTACGCTGGATGCGTGAAATGCGTCACAAAAGCCCCTGCAAACGCTGTGGCCGTTTATACAATCACCACATTAAGGCCAAATGCCCCGATTGTGGCACATTGGATAGTCACGAACTTCGCGAGTTACTGAGCCAAAAAGAAGTGATAGTGCAGGATTTGCGACGTATGGGGTGGATCTTTGCAATACTGGCCGTTATCGCTGTTTTATTCTTTTTCTGGTAATCGCGTTAACCGGAAGATCTTATGAGGAGGACACATCCTGTGCCTTAGTGCACTCCTTTGCTTAGTCGGTTCACGTTACATAAGCGCTCTATTTTTTGTGGTGGTTCGGTTGTGTTTAAGTCAGATTATTATTAATAACCATAAACTTACGGCTTATCCAGCGATAAACTGGCATCTGCATCTTGTTGTGGGCTGGCTAAAATGCCCTGATCCGAGGTTACCGGCATTGCACGGGATTGCTGGTTAATTTGATAAATACGCTCGGTATTGGATAAGTCCTGTGAATTTTTGATACTGGCAATGGTTTCCCGATCAGACAGGAAGCTTCGTATATCATCTAAAATAGCCTGCATTTCTTCCGGGTTATCCTCCATCTCCAGAATATACCGCGGGTAATCAATATTTTTGTTACCGCTGTCGGCAAAGGTACTGGTCATAATGCGCGAACTAATGATCCAGGGGGTTAAAGAAGAGCGCATCACATAATTTTCTGACGAGGTTGAATCATAAATACCTTTACCAGTAGTCAACTTACTTTCGGTGTATGTTCCCTCACACTTTAAGTAAACCAGCAGCGAATCAAAATTTAATTCAGCCCAAAAGGTATGACTGTAATTCTCCAGTAAACGGCCAAAGCTGCTGCAAATTAGCCAGCTAAATAGTAGCGTAATCATAAATTGCGCTTCATTAAACAAGGTGACAGTAAACTGCTGTACTACCACAATACCCGACCACTGGATGGCCATAAATTCCCGTATCAGCTTTACAATCAACTCCGATTCACTTAACAAATAAAATAGAATGATCGGCCCCACCAGTAATAGTATTTGCCCAAGCATGGTTGAGCAAAGTCGTAGCAGTTTAAAAATGGCTGTGTGCTCAATCGGCGTATAAGCGGGTTGTGTTTCAATCATCACTTCACCACTAAAATCACCTTTACTGGCCGATTGCTCGTTTAATTCAGGCGTTAATTCACGATAAACTCTATTCGGAATTTCTTTATGGCGTCGATTTGCCATCACAATATTATCTATATTTACAAAGAGTTCGCGTGGGTGAATGTTCTCTTGCCAGTTGGCGCGATATTCCGATACCTTGGTTTGTGCTTTAACTAAGGCGGTACGCTGTTGTAGCAATAGTAAAGTCAAAGCTCCGCTGATGGTGGCAAACAATAATACCAAAAGTAGTTGCGGTAAAATGGCAAAGCTTGCCAGCTCGCCACCCTGCAGGTCAGCGACCAATAATGCCACATCGCGCTGCTGCAACAATCGATTGATTGCCAACCCCAATAACACAGGGGCCAAAATGGCAAAGGCGATAATTTTGGCCAACTTAAAATTACCCTGGCTTTCTATTGCGCGTTCGGCTTTTCGGTATACAGTTCTGGCCGCACGCCAGGTCACGATTAGATACACCATTAACACAAAAGAGAAAAAGGGTAGCAGAATATCGCCAGTATTGCCGGCCAGGCCGGTAACACAAACAAAGGCGGTTAGCGCATAAGCAACCAGAGCGACGGCCGTGGCAATAAGGGCACCGGCAAAGCGCTGTGCTAAATTACGTAGCGGGTAGGGTAAAAAAATCAGTTTTGGCACTAACGTATGGACCAGACGGGAAATAAATCCTTCGGGCTCTACAAAGGTTTTGTTTTTACGACCCATCAGCATTGCTTCTAAATCAATACCTTGATAATGAGCTTGTTCCAGCTTGGCGGTTTCCTGCTCAGATTTGCTGTAATTCCTCGCCAGCGAGGTGGGTACGCTACGACCAACAAAGAAGCGTAACATTTGAAAAATCCCACCACCAAGGGCGCTTAAGCCGCCAGTAAGTAATACAAAACCCACTGCAGCATACATCCAGGCAAGTACTTGATCCTGCGTTATTACACTCATCACCTGTAACAACGGATAAATGCCCAGCAAACAAACCAGAAAACCGCGAATTGCGCGCAGCAAACCTTCGGTTTTAAAGGGATTACGGATCCCTAAAGACTCACTGCCATAATCGTAAGCCATAACACATCCTTATTTATCGTACTTTCTGAAAAAAGGTTTTTTTGATTTAATGGTTTACCGTTATATTATCAGCTCAACGCATGATGTAGCCTTTAGTACCATCGGTGAAAACAACAACCACGTCCCACATAATGCCATCTAGCTCAACTTCAGCTACTCGGGTCAATTGCTGCCCCACATCAAGTGTGTATAGTATCGGTGATTCAGAATGCGGGTGGGAGCGGACTGCAAGGCTCACATGAGGCGCGGCTACATGGCCAGGTGCCCGTCTTTCCTGAAATTTCAAGCGACTTAACTTGGCTCTCAGCGGATCATACACATAGGCCATAGGGCCACGACGTCCATAATAGGCCACCTCAATCCAGTCAGTACCTCTGACAAGCCCTGTTACATCGAACTGAAAGCCTGGTTTCAAACTACCGATAATAGGGCCTTTATGCGTGGGTGCCCCATAGACTAAAATATCCTCTTGTAGATCATTTATAATTAGCCTAAGGCTCGCTACGCGATCAATGATAACGGGCTCTCGAGTTGTCGCTATTCCGAAAGATTCAATATGAAGTTTTTCGGGTGTGCTTTTTATTTCTTCTATAGTGGTATTAAAATCAGGGGGATTCCCGAAGACTGCTTTGACGCCTTGTGAAGTTTGATAAATGACCGTAGGGTAACGGACGGATGAGTCATCTACATAATTTTTGAAGTGAAAAGGTATACTCTGCGTAACGTTGCGATTATAGTCAACTGCTCGCTTTGCGGTGGCATGATCAGAGACTGAACCAGCACGAAGTTCAAAAGCTTTTGCTACAGCATCCGCAGTTCGTTGCTCTACGACATAATCAGCACCACGAGCTCCAGCCGGAATCCACCGTAATTCAACCTCTGATTGAAAGCCTCTGGTGTCCTTATAAAACTTCTGACTCCAACCGCATTGAGTGCTATATACGACATAGGCAATTTTCCCGGTGCTCTCACCATCTTTTACCCAAATTGAGTTTTCAAGAGCTGTCAATAAGGACTCAGCTGTATCCGGGTCTGTTATTACGGGTTGAACCCCTCGGCTCTGACTTAAAGCTGGGATACAAACTAGAGACAAAGTAAGTGTCAGTAGACCTAATGATAATCTAGACATAGTAAACCTCTATTTTTAACATTAATGTGAAAGGCGAAGTCATCTCCACCTCTATGCTCACCAACAGACCACCCGCCCTTGATTGTATAATTGCTATTGCTACTGCACCGAAATCATCAACTGGAAGGTCTTACCGCCAGGCGATAGTTCTCAGTTTGATATGTACATCCCATCTATCCGTCATCTCATTTTTTCGTAGATAAGATGGAACAGACTTTAGCCATCATGTAAAGATTCCTTGTTTACCGTTGTATAAATACCAGGCACCAGTGAGATAATGACCATCAGAGTCGCAATAATCATTAAGTACAGACCGATGCGGACGAATTCATTCAAAAGCTCGGCTAAGTCATTAGCAGGGATCCCCATTTGTCGCATCATGGCAGAACCATCAGATAGAAATGAAACAACCTCATAGGCTGGCATAAGAACAAATAACAGGGTGATCACAGTAAGCGCACGGTACACGATGGCATTAACGCCAAGATAAGCAACCGCCATGGCAGCAATAGCAAAGATAATCATGAACCAATTATCTGTAGCCCGGTAAAAGTTCACCGATATGCCAAATACGGAATAAATCGTGAAAAATCCAGAGAGGATCAAGAAAGACAAGCTAATCAAGCAGTACTTGTTCATCGTTGTCACATTGCCAGACTGAATGTCAGAAAGCGCAGATGATGCTTTGGACGAAAAGTCTTTACCAATTTCGCTTGCTTTGGATGCAGCGGTATTGGTGAATACCTTAATTTTTTCGGCGTTCTCTTCATTGATCTGACTGCGAACTTTTTTGTATGCTGCCGAGGCTGTTTCTTTTGCGCTTGAAGCCATATTTTCAACTTGAGAGTTGACGCGCAAAATAAAAACATTTTGCGCCTGTTCATCAATCACATCAAAATCAACCGGATCACCAACCCGTGGTTTGAGTTCAGACTTCAGTTGCTCCAGTGCTACTGAATATTTGTTTTCATCATTCCCTCGGATCACGATTTCTGTTCCAGTGGCGTGAATAATAGTTCCTTGCATGGGAAGCTCCTTACTAATTAGTCATTACAATACCGAGAGCCCATAGGCTTATATATAATGTTTACGGTACCAATCAACTTAAGGCTCTCCTTTGAAAAGTAAAAAATGACAGCAAGCTACATTCAATATTAATTTATACATTGTATAGTTAATTCAGAATGCGCCATTCTTTATTGTGCTTACGGAGCCATAATGTCTGACGGTTCGAATCAATGACACGTCCTTTTTTTATTTCACCATGCTCTGCTTCTAGCATATTAATCGCCATTACACCCGCACCGCCGATTAATTGATCTGAATTATTTAACATGCGCTCAAGTTGGCGCTTATTCATAGCAAACGCGATGTCATACTCAACGACAAGCTCCGCATCACCATCAGAATCAATTCGGCTGTCTATAATTTTTAGGTTCTTCACTTCAAAAGCACCGTCATAGTACTCATTCATTGTTTCTTGCATCAAATTCATTACTTGGGAACGTGATGGACCATCAGACCCACACGCCATCAACACGATAGAAATAGCAATAATTGCACCTAACCGGATGAAATTTAACATGAGTTTTCTCGCTCTTTGGTTAATGAGTTATGTCTTTAGCAAAACTTATAAGGCCTGTTGATCTTTGTGATACATCATTCAATCAAACCAGATTGGCAGCCATATGAAGCAGCAGACCAAGGCCAGTGTACTTGCATAACTTCGAGCTAATTTCCATACCTTGTTGCTACTGAGCGGTGACGCTTTAGCCTGCAAATGCTTTCTCTACGAGATGGCAGTACTTATACAAACACCAGTCAGTAATGCATGGTTTGGCAACCAGCTAAAGTGATTCTTATGCCGCAATTGAGATGATGCAACTGTAATCAGGAGCAATCAGATCTTAAGTGCCATTAACCGACGTTTAGTGACGATGACTCACTTACTGACGGTTAAAGTTGATGATATTGATTATTAAACGTGCAATTTGAGAAGTGCTTCGCTACTATAAAATCACCTGCTTGCTACACAGTAGCTCAACATGGATGGTAGAAAACGAAAACGCGGAGTGAGAGCATCCAGAGAAAAACTGGAAGTTGCTATGTTGGCGAGTGGCTTTGAAACACAAGCCGAACTGGCACAGCAAATAGCGCATAACGAAGGCATCTCAAAACCACCCTGCGATTTAGTCAGTAAAGTCTTTCGGGAACAAGCCGTATCCCCACATAATTTGACTCGTATTGCTCACGCACTTCAGGTTGAAGCTCACACTATTTATCTCTCAAAAGATGACAATCCGTTCACGGAAGTTATCTCCAGCCAAAGCATAGAGGCAGAAACTGCTCAACCGTATCAGGCTCCATTGCAGAATAATATGCAGGTACAAAGGCCTACCACACAGCCGCGTTTAACCCGCCGCTCCATGAATAATCTCTGGCTGGCTCTGCCGGCGTTGCTGATCCTGCTAGCAAGCCTAATTTGGTGGCAGCAGAGCAATGCAGATCATGCTCCTCACCAGCCACCAAGCACCAAGTTAATCTCACCAATAGGTAAGGTGTTGATTGTGTTGCAGGCTCCAGCCAACCTTCATCCACTTGCCGAGCAAATTGCCAGCCAATTGTCTGAAAAAGATACCATCCGAGCCATAGTCCTGAGTAGGCCAGAGACTTATCAGCTGCCGGCGGCGGAGGTTCTAAACAGCTGGCAGGCCCATGGCGTTTTGCACCTCGCCCACCATGAAGATCAATTTTACGATGCCATTGCAGCGACATTGACATCGCACCAGCACAGCCTGACTATCGATCAAAGCGTATTTCACCACGCAGAATTTACTGCACAAAGCGAAGCGATACGCGATGCGATTGTCACACAAAGCCAGCGCTTTATTGATGGCGAGCCACTCGCCCCCATTTTGTCAAACTCCAGCGTTGCACTGGAGCATTTTTTGCAGGGAAAAAGTCAGCTATTTAGCAGCCTCTCCGCCAGCAGTTATGTGCTCGCGGAATCACATTTCCTTAAGGCTCTGGAATTGGATACAAATTTCACCGCCGCCCATGCCGAGTTATGCCGCATTTATGTTCGCAGCAGTTGGATCCAGGATGAAACACCGTCGCTTGAGAAAGCAGCCTCCTTCTGCCAACTGGCGGCAGAACAACAACCAGAACTGCTGGAAGTGATCACCGCGCAGGCAGAGTTACTGGCACGTACCGGGCGTGCCAAACAAGCGTTAGATCTACTGAACGAGCATGTCACCTTAACGACCGCCGATGCGGATGCCCTTGCAATCAGAGCCACAGTACACATGGCCCGCCTTGGTGAAGACGATCCTGAACCTCAGGGGCCGCTTGCAGAAGCCTATGCCAAACAAGCGGTTCAGTTGGTCCCTGGCCATTGGCAGGCTAATAATAGTTTAGGTAACCTGTATTTTATGCTGGGCGACTCTCAGCGGGCCAAAGCGCAGTTTGCCAAAGCAAGCCAGCAACACGAAGTGATCCTGGCCAACCTGGGTACGCTGCAAATGTGCTATGGTGAACTGGAGCAGGCTGAACAAACCTTTCAGACATTAATCAACCACTTCGACTACGAACATTTTGGGCATGAAAATTTAGGCAACCTTTACCACATGCAACAGGATTATGATAAAGCCATTAAGCACAAACTGCTCGCAATTGAAAAACATCCCGAGGTGGCCATTCATCAGGTCTGGAGCAACTTAGGCGAGCTCTATCTTAAGCAGGGACAGCTCGATCTGGCAAAGCAGCATTACAGCCATGCCCTGACCCTGATTGAGCGGGATGAGTTGTTGGGCAATATATCCCGCAGCGACCAGTTGCACAAAGTGTACTACCAAACCAAGCTGCAGCAGCTGACACCAGAAGCATCACTTCCTGCAAGCCTGCCACAACAAGTTGAGCTGTTTTTAGCGGACCAGACAGAGCTTGGCCTGCATGCAAAAAGTCACCTTGCTTGGTTACTGGGTACAGTAAATAAAGAGGAAGAAAGACAACAACTCTGGCAAGACATCTCAGCCATCTGCCCGGTGTATGCGCTTTCACCGGAGCTGCGGCAGCAGGATCAGAGCATTAGCGGGGAAAAACGGACAACGCCATAAAGCTAACAGAAGTTTTTCTTGGCTGCCGAGCGCCAGTTGTATAGCTGCGACTCGTAGAGCTTGAGTTCTTTCGCTGCTGAGGCAAGGTTTCCACCCTGGCTAAAATTTTACATTTTGCCGACCATGCCATGTACCAGATAAAACACACTGGCAGAGGTGGCTATTGTCTGTTTCAGCCATCGACCTAAGCTCTGTGCTGTCCAGGCTACACCACAGAACCCAGCCTTAATCCACCCGAAAAACTAAAGTGGAGAGACTCTTGCTACCCCACAAATGAATCATTTATTCCCGAATGATAATCAAATTAATTATAAAAGATTGCAAAATATACCATTCATGCTAAGTTAGTGCTGGTGAATTCCCCGTTCATTTGCTCAGACAGGTGTCTGCTTCATTTATCAGTACTCTGAGGTGCCTTGCAGAATCAGGGGCTCAAGACTGCTTAGCCAACATGCCAAGACAACTGAGCTGACACAAGTGGAGAAAAAAATGACAACAACAAACTATATCTTAGGTATTGATGGCGGCGGTACAAAAACAGTCGCTAAGTTAATTAATACGGCCACAGAGCAAAGCTGGCAGTCTTATGGTGGCCCATCCTCATTATCATTTGGTATCAAGTCAGCAGTAGATATTATTGTACAGCAAAGCATTGATTTGGCGCGCCAAGCAGGCATCGAGTTATCCGAAATATCCTTGGTTGCAGGCCTGGCCGGCGCCTGTGATGACAGCTTGTGCTCAGCAGCTCAGCGAGAATTGCAACCTTATTTTTATCAGGTCGATATTTTTAGTGATGCCAAAACATCGGCCTGGGGTGCCAATCAGGGGCGACCTATCGCTGTCATTGCATTAGGTACGGGCTCCGTTGCCATGACAATTGATAAGGAAGGCAAAGAAACATTGATTGGAGGCTGGGGGCTGTTGGCCGGTGATGAAGGCAGTGGTGCCAAATTTGGCCTGCATGCCATCAATCGTTACTTATGGGAGCACGATACCAGACAGCCATTATCTGCGACGGGATGCTACCTGGCGACACAGGTGGGACTGCAACGCAGTGAGATATTGCATTGGCTTCGTACAGCAAAGAGCACTGACTTTGCCGCCTTATTACCTGCAATTTGGCAGCTGCAAGCGAGCTGCCCTGTGGCTCAGGCTTTGGTGCAGCAGCATCTGGACGCAGTGAACCGCCTAATCCAGGCACTAGATACCCAGCTGCCCATCATGCTGATTGGTGGGCTGGCGAAAATAACGGTTCCCTTATTACCGCAGACGATCCAGCAGCGAATTCGACCCGCGAGCGGTGATGCATTGGATGGCGCTTGCTTACTGGCTAGGCATCTGTTTACTTCGTCTCATGCTGCTGGCACTGCAGACTATGCTAGGCATGGTTAACACAGGGAAATAGTTCATGAAACACCGGCTGAGCATTATTACAGCCTCAGCGCTACTTCGGTTTATCTGGCCGCAGCCCGAAAATCGAGAAGAGCCTTGTTTGAAGCCTCCAGCATTTTCCGGCCTTTATCGGACGATTGTGTCAGCAGAATAAACAGAGTATCTATCACCAGCTCCTGTGCCGTACGTGCCAGAATGGATGAGATGCGAGCAGAGGTTTCATCCGCCACCGTATGCAAACAAACATCGGCCAGACGGCTGATGCTGTTGCTGCCGTAGCCCGTTAAACTGATAATTTGTACCTGATTCGCTCTGGCATGCTTTGCCGTTGAAACTATTTCCGGGGTCTCACCTGATTCACTGATGACAAACAACAAATCATGTTGACTGTAGTTAGCCACATTGGCCAACTGGACATGCGTATCGCTTTCGGTGATCGCCGCCATCCCCAGCTTCTGTAATTTCAGCGTCAGATCCCGGGCCACTAATGCCGAAGCGCCAATACCACACAGCATAACCCGTTTCGCATTGAGTAATTTTTGACAGGCCAGCTCAAAGGTTTGCTGGCTGTTAATAGCGCGGGTGTTGTGCAGTACCGTAATTTTACTGGCGACCAGCTTATCAGCCGTCACATCAAAGCTATCATCCAGCGAAATCTGGCCATGCAGTTGCACCGAAGGCTTTTCGGCTTCTTGGTGCAAGCTGTCGTTTAAATCAAACTTAAAATCGGTATAGCCTTTATTGCCCAGCTTTTGGGTAAACTTAACCACACTGGCCTGACTGACACCAGCCGTTTCAGCCAGTGTTCGGGAAGACATATAGCGAATTTGATCAGGATTAGACAGGATAAAGTCGGCTAACAACCTCTCACCAGGTGAGAATAAATCACGTAATACATTGATTTTATGCAAAACAGACATGGTTACTTATCATTTATAACGAAGTGTAATCATTGTAGAGTATCAGAAATTATTTTCCACCCACAACCGTATTATACCTTTGATACTTGAACATTCAGGCCACTCTGACTCGCCAGAAGTTGGCTTCGTTAAAACGATTTGGCTTTCGCTTAACGGCTGACTTCTTCCAGCAAGTACACGACCGATTGATAGGGTAAACCACTGTGCTCGGCCAGGCCGATTTCACAGGTGCGGCTATTGCTGTAACCGCGCTGACAACCTGCCGGAATTTGCTGCTTGAGGGTTCGAAGCGCATGGGCATTCAGCTCGGGCAAGGTAAAGCCTTTATCACCGGCAAAGCCACAACAGTGGATATCTGCCGGTACCACCACCTGCTCGGCACAAGCCTCTGTCAAAGCCAGTAACTGATCGGCACTGCCGCGACGCTGGCTACTGCAGGTTAGATGCAGCAATACCGGCTCCGTCAGCTTACGGATACTAAGGGTAGGAAGTACCTTTTGATATAAAAATTCGGCCAACTCAAACAGCTCAAAACTCGGTTGCCCGGCTTGCAGTTGCAGTGCACAGGGGGAAGCATCGGTGATCACCATCAGCGGTTGTTCGGGCATCGCATCCTGCAGCTGTTGGATCGTTTCTGTCCGTTTACGCTCGGCTACATCACGCCAGCCTTTGCTGTCCCACGGTTGGCCACAGCAAAGCTGCTGCAGCTTGTCGGGCACCAGCAAGCGATAACCCGCTCGTTTTAATACCATGGCCAGCACAGCTGCCAAATCACGCTGATCAACGGCCTGCCGGTCCGGGGCAAAAATGCGATTGGCACAACTGGAAAAATACAGCACCGGCGTTAACTGCGGCTCGCTCTCTGCTGGTACTTTGCTGGCACGGGCACCTCGTGGCCAGGCGCCATAATAGTATGGCAAGGATGAATTGAGCCGGCGCAAGCCACGCGAAGCAGCCCGTATAGCCGGGGTACCAAGCAGATTGCGGGCCGCGCCAATACCATGTAACGCGAAACGAGCCAGCTGGCTGGCGGCAGAAAAATGATCAGCTGCCCAG
>JAIUMG010000087.1 GCA_022565655.1 Alkalimonas sp. | reverse complement strand
ATAACTACTCTGGCGGCTGTCAGTTCAGGTCGCTCAGACTCCGTCAGTTCTTCATGCACAAAAGCTGATAAACCAGTGTCTTTCACCACATCGACAGACTCAACCGTGGCGGAACCTTCTTCTGTTGCCGCATCAAATGCCGAGCTACGAACCGTAATCACCTTGATGCTATCAGCAGACTGCACGGTCGCAATCGCATTCCCCGCATAAATTGGGCGCACAAAGGTGTCGGCCGACTGCACCGCAATAATATCGGAAATCTGCGCCACATCGAGTAAGGCCGCCACCCGAGGCAAAAAGTTTTTACCTGTGGTGGTTGCTGAAGCCACAACATGGCTGTAATCGCTGGCCAGTTCTGTCACCAATGCTGCCAGGTTTTCAGCCAGCTGATGGCCATAAGCTGCATGATCTGCCAGTAATACCTTACTGACTCCAGTCACTTTAGCCGCTTGTTCTGCGACTACCTGACACCCTTCCCCTGCAACCAGTACATGAATATCACCGCCCATCTGGCTGGCTGCATGCACGGTTTTGTGCGTTTCAGGCTTTAACTGTTGATTGGCATGTTCTGCAATTACCAAAGTTGTCATTGGATCACCTTCGCTTCATTCTTTAATTTATCGACCAGTTGTTCAACAGACTCAACCACCACACCGCCGGTTCGACCCGCCGGCGCCGCAACGTTCACAACGGTGACCTTGGATTCCAGCGACACACCAAACTCATCGGCAGCAATGACATCCAAAGGCTTGCGCTTAGCTTTCATGATATTTGGTAACGAGGCATAACGAGGCTCGTTCAAACGTAAATCGGTGCTAACGACAGCAGGGAGTGGTAACTCAACCGTTTGCAAACCACCATCGATTTCACGGGTTACCTGAACTTTGTTATCGTCGCTCAGTACGACTTTGGAAGCAAAGGTTCCCTGGCCCATATTGGCCAAGGCAGCCAGCATCTGGCCAGTTTGGTTGTTATCAGAGTCAATCGCCTGTTTACCAATGATCACCAGCTGAGGCTGCTCTTTTTCAACCAGCTTGTGCAACAACTTGGCCACTTGCAACGAATCCAGCTGCGCTTCCGTCTCAATCTGAATCGCGCGGTCAGCTCCCAGAGCTAAAGCAGTCCGTAACTGTTCTTGCACCGCTTTCGGGCCAATAGAAACCACCACCACTTCGGTTGCTTTTCCGGCTTCTTTCAGGCGTACTGCCTCTTCAACGGCAATTTCACAAAACGGGTTCAGTGCCATTTTGACATTGGTCAAATCCACACCGCTCTCATCAGCTTTCACCCGGACTTTTACGTTGTAGTCTATCACCCGTTTGACCGGCACTAGTATTTTCATAACATCCTCACATTGGTAGGGAGACAACACACTGCATTTGCAGCAAGGTTGACGTGAAGGTAAACTTACATAATCAGCATGCTGACAATCTACTTACTGTTGACGTTAACGTCAACCTGCAATAGGCTTAACCAGCGGTTCAGGACTGAATTCGCTGTAAATAATAACATCCACTACACTTGCAGACGAGTGGCATGCGCAAAGGATCCAGCGTGAATTTGATAAAGATCAGAGTAACACTCCCAACGATGGGGTATTTCTTGATTTCCCTGCAGAACAAGTACAACAACGAATGAGGTCTAGCGTGGACATACAACGAGAAGCAATGGAATTTGACGTAGTCATTGTCGGTGCAGGACCAGCAGGCCTTTCTGCCGCTATCCGACTAATGCAACAGGCTCAGGCTGCTCAACAAGAGCTGATGGTGTGTGTGGTAGAAAAAGGCTCTGAAGTTGGTGCCCATATTTTATCAGGTGCGGTGTTTGAACCTCGCGCCCTGCAAGAACTATTTCCTGACTGGCAAAGCATGGGGGCACCACTGAACACCCCCGTGGTGCATGATGATATTTATCTGTTTCAATCCGAACAACAGGCCAAAAAACTACCTGGCATGGCAGTTCCAAAAACCATGCACAACAGTGGCAATTATATTGTATCTATGGGCAATGTCTGCCGCTGGTTGGCCGAACAGGCAGAGCAGCTAGGGGTAGAGATTTTCCCTGGATTTCCGGCAGCGGAGTTAATTATCGAAGACAATGTCGTGAAAGGTGTGATCACCGGCGATATGGGGCTGGATGTTGACGGCAGCCCAAAGGATAGCTTTGAACCGGGCATGGAGCTACGCGCTAAATACACGATTTTTGCCGAGGGCTGCCGCGGCCACCTGGGCAAGCAGTTGCTGCAACAGTTTGAGCTGGAAAAACACAGCTCACCGCAGCATTACGCCATTGGCTTTAAAGAAATCTGGGATGTCGATGCCAGCAAGCATCACCCAGGCCTGGTGGTACACAGTGCTGGCTGGCCACTCGAGGGAGATACCTCCGGCGGCGGTTACCTGTACCATGCAGAGAACCAGCAAATTCTGGTGGGCTTGATAGTGGATTTAAACTACTCCAATCCGCACCTGAGTCCGTTTGAAGAGTTTCAACGCTACAAGCAGCATCCAGTGATCAAGCAATATCTAGCTGGTGGTAAGCGAGTCAGTTATGGGGCCAGAGCCATTACCAAAGGCGGGCTCAACAGCCTACCCAAAATGAGCTTCCCGGGCGGTTTACTGGCAGGTTGTGAAGCTGGCACCCTCAACTTTGCCAAAATCAAAGGCAACCATACCGCCATGAAATCAGGCATGCTGGCGGCTGAAACCATCTTTGAAGCTTTGCAAGGCGGTGATGTTGGCGGCCAGGATCTGACCGCACATCAGCAACGCTTCGAGCAAAGCTGGCTGTACGATGAGCTTTACCGCTCGCGCAACTTTGGCCCGGCCATGCATAAGTTTGGTACCTTTTGGGGCGGTGCCTACAATACCCTTGAACAAAACTGGTTTGGCGGCAAATTGCCATGGACCTTAAAAGACAACAGCCTGGATCATGCTCAGTTGCAAACTGCCGATACAGCACCCGTGATTGACTACCCCAAGCCGGATAACCAGCTGAGTTTTGATCGCTTATCGTCGGTGTATTTATCCAACACCAACCATGAGGAAAAGCAGCCTTGTCATCTTAAACTGCACGATGCCAGTATTCCTATTAGTGTCAACCTGCCTCAGTTTGCCGAGCCTGCTCAGCGCTATTGCCCAGCAGGTGTCTATGAAGTGATAGAAAATGCTGCCGGCGACACTGAGTTTCAAATTAACGCGCAAAACTGCATTCACTGCAAAACCTGCGACATTAAAGACCCGGCTCAGAATATCACCTGGGTCACACCTGAAGGCCCCGGAGGGCCTAACTACCCGAATATGTAAGTTATTAAGGAGCCTCATGGCTCCTTTTTTTGTGTTGAATCAAGGCCAGAACGGCAAAATCAGCTCTTATTTTGTATTGTATTCATGGACAAATGCGTCTACTTTTAGTCGATAGGCAACAAAAAATCACTCAGAGCGGGATAAAGAAGTATGGCACCTAAAACACCAACCATGGAACCAACAGCAACGAATGAAGCAGAGACGGATGAGGTGATTGCGGTTCGCTCTGTTCCTGCGAAGCAGTCCAATGCTGAAACACTCTCCTTTGCCAGCGAACGCTATATGTATTTCACTGAACGTGATTTAAACCGGATCCTGGCCAACCTGGATGCCCTAAGAGAAACGGTCTTTCCTCAAAGCGGGCTAGAGCATGAAATCAGCGCCCCTAAACAACAGCACTTTCCTTCCGTCTGTTTAATTGGCCTTGGTCGCTGCGGTTCCAATATTGCCCTGGATGTTGCCTCACTGGTTTACAACGCCCGTAATTTTTATCTGAATGAATTTAATAACGAAGAGAAGCAAAATCGTGAGCAGGAATACCGCCCGATGCGTTGGATTAAACGCAGCCTGCACCTGAAACCATCCAATGCGCTGAAGCCGGTATTTCTGATTGAGCCGCTGGTGATGCTGGGCGATTTGGATAAAGACATTGAAGGACGCATTCGTTTTTCCAATAAAGGCGAAACCAGCGGCTTTCTGCACGATTACACCAAAATGAAAATCATGGATTTATCCGAAGTCCATGCTGGTGGCGCCGGTAATGCCCCTATTCTTGGCCAGTATCTGGCTAAAATTATTTTGAATAAAGATACTCAGCGTTTCTCCAATGCCGACTGGAAATTTATTCACTCCTACCTGATCGACTCCTGTGGCATCAAAGCCAACCAGTCACGCTTATACTTTTACATTTTCAGCGCCGGTGGTGGTACCGGTTCAGGCATGGCCTCTGAGTTTGGTTTAGCCCAGCAATACGCCTACATGAGTAAAACTTTCGATACCCGCACCTTACCGGAAAATGAAGAAAACCGCGGTCATTCCTTTGTATTTGAGCCTATTTTCACCAGCGGCATCTGTATTCTGCCCAACATTTCCGACCATGGGGTGGAAATGTCTGAAGCCTTGCATATCAATGCCGGACGTCTGCTGTGTAAATATCTGGCTGAGGAGTGGGATTTCTCTTACAACTTTGATAACGAAGACAGTAGCGAATCCAGCGTGATGCACCGCATTCGTCCCTGGAACGCCATGATGCTGATCTCCAACGACATCATGCGCTATGCCGAAGAAACCGATGATGGTGATATTCAACATATCGACGTCAATGCTATGGAAAAGTACGCCAATCAGTACATTTCGCAGCAGATCTTCAATATTTTAACAGCACAGGCTGTTACCACCGATTACGACGAAAACTACTTCCGCCGCGCCGGTATTGATATTGGAGAAACCATCCGGCTGGATGCCAATGATCTCTTTATGAGCCTGGCTGGCCCTGTTGCCGTTGCATATGCTGAATCGGTGATCCCGGCAGGTGCCGCCAGTGCAGAAAAAGTGAAGTTGTTCGACAAGCAGCAATCCGGCCTGGATATCGATGATTTATTTTTCCGCTCCATCGACTTGCCACACTTCAATAAAGTCACGCAGGCGATTGAAGGCATTAGCTTATTGCCTATTGAGTCAGAGCGTTACCGCCAAACCCTGGCGGATTACAAGAAAAATGGCTACAACGCTTCAGAGTTAAAAGATCTGCACTTCTTTAAAAACTGCTCATCGGTGGTGTCGATTGTCTCGCTACCGAAAGATTACAAATTGTCCTACATGGATCTGAATAAGCTGAAATCTCACCTCAATAGCTTATTCCCAAATACCACCCTAAAACGTTATGCGCTGGTGATCGGGGCGTCAGCCAACATTTCACTGACCACCCTGATTGTGAAAAGCCCTTGCCTGAGCGATGACTTCCTGACCTTGATTGTCGCCTACATCAAGCGTTGTTTTGCCAAAGATGGCTATCGTTTTGATGAGCAATTGGATGAAGCCATGCTGGATTTCATCCGCAACGAAGACTTCGATGAAAGCTTAATTGACAGCATGCTGCATGAGTTTGAGAACCCTGCGAAAATCCTGGATACCAACTGGTATGCCATTAAGCCAATGTACGAGAAAAAATACCGCGAGCTGATCAACAACAAAGATAAGTTTATCTCCATCAATGATATTCGTTTAACACGCGATAATGTGAAGAAGGCGATCAAGTACCTGCGGGAAATCTACCGCCACAAAATCAGCAAAACCCGGGTTATTTCACTTAACAATGAAATCACCACTCCTGCAAAAAGCCGCAAAGCCAAAACAACGGACTAATGTAAAACTTAAGCCAACCTCAGCCCTGAGTTGGCTTAAGCGGTTACGGCAGCGGCTGCCCTCGCGCAGTGACATACAACTGATACCAATGCTCCCGGCTCAGTTCAACCGACAAGGCCTGCTGACAAGCTTTGATCCGCTTAGGGGACAGCGTCCCTATCACCGGCTGGATCATAGCAGGATGACGCATCAGCCAGGCCAGAACCACCGCCTCAGCGGACGTCTGATAAGCCGCCGCCAGCTGTTGCACCAACAAAGCAGTCGCTTGCTCCGCCGCGGTTTCTGCTGAGCGACCACCGCTATACAAACCTTGCGCCAAACTGCCCCAGGCTTGCAGCTGTATCGCATGCAACTGACAATACTCGACGGTGCCGGCAGCAAAGTGCACATTGGCTCCCATCGGCATGCCGGTCAGCACCGTTTCTTCCAACCAATGGTGGTCGGCCAGGCTCATTTGCAGCTGATTGACGGCCAACGGTTCGGCCAGATGCCGCTGCAATAACTGCAGCTGTGGCCAGGCCATGTTAGATACCCCAAACGCCCGGACTTTCCCCTCATGCTGCAACTGACTGAATACCTCAGCCACTTGTTCAGGCTGCATCAGCGGATCCGGCCGATGCAACAACAGCAGATCCAGATAATCGGTTTGCAAACGACGCAGCGAGGCTTCAACGCTGCTGCGAATGTGTTGGGAGGAAAAGTCATAGCGACCAACGTGTTGCTCATCAGCAAAGCGGATACCACATTTGCTTTGGATCAGCAGTTGCTCGCGAGCCAACGGCTGCTGGCGCAAAAACTCACCAAAAACTTGCTCTGATTTACCATGGGTATAGATATCGGCATGATCAAAACAGTTGATGCCTTGCTCCAGTGCGGTTTCAAGTGCAGCAAAGGCTTTATGTCTGTCCTCTGAGTTTAGCGAGCTTTGATCCCAGCTGCCGCCTAAATGCATACAGCCGAATACCAGTCGACTCAGAGTTGGCCATGACTGTTGAAGTGGAAACGTCATCAGGTACAGTGTTCCTAATCAATACATGTACTTCGACTATAACACTCTTGCCTGCACCCTGGCATCCACATACACTTGAAGTATCTTTAGAATTCGTATGCAATTTTTACATGGAACCGCTATGCTTTTTTCAGCGAAAATGCGCTATCTGATCCCTTTACTTGCGGGGCCACTCAGTTTTGTCCTGCTTAGCAATATAGCCGTCCCTTTTGAAGGCATGAGTCAGCATGCCTGGCTGATCGCCGCTTTAACAACCTGGATGGCCATTTGGTGGATCAGCGAAGCAGTTCCAATTCCAGTCACTTCGTTGCTGCCCATTATCCTGATCCCATTGCTTGGGCTTGATAATCTGGCCGCGGTTACTGCACCTTATGCCCACCCGTTGATTTTCTTATTTTTGGGTGGTTTCCTGTTGTCGATAGCCATGGAACGCTGGGAGTTGCATCGCCGTATCGCCTTGCATGTGATGCTGATTGTCGGCAGCAAACCTGCTCAGCAAATCGCTGGCCTGATGGCGGTGACCGCTTTTCTATCCATGTGGATGTCCAATACAGCGACCTCGGTGATGATGCTACCTATTGCACTTTCTATCATCGCGCTGCAAGAGTCGCATCAGGATGGCAACGAAAGCAGCATTGCCAAGCCGATGATGCTGGCTATCGCATATTCAGCCAGTATCGGCGGTGTAGCCACCTTAATTGGTACCCCGCCCAATGCCTTGTTAGCCGCCTACCTGCAAAGCAACTACGATGTTCAGGTGGGTTTTGCCCAATGGATGCTGCTGGGCGTACCTATTGCCATTACGCTGTTGATCCTTTGCTGGTTCTGGCTCACCAAACTGGCCTTTCAGTTGGATCAGACCAGCCTGCAGGATACCCGTGGTCTTTTTCAGCAAGAGCTGCAGCAACTCGGCCCTATCACTACCGCTGAAAAGCGGGTACTGGCCATTTTTGCTTTTGCCGCCATTGGCTGGATCTCCCGTCAGTTTGTGCAAAACATCACCGGCTGGCCGCTGGATGACACCATCATTGCCCTGATGGCCGCCAGCCTGCTGTTTATTGTGCCGATCAATTGGAGAAGTGGTCAGCGTATTCTGAACTGGGACGATACTAAAAAGCTACCCTGGGGTATTTTATTGCTGTTTGGTGGCGGTTTGGCCTTAGCCGGCCAAATTCAAAAATCAGGGCTGGCCGATTTTATCGCCTTGCAAGTCGGTGGTCTGGATGGGCTATCCATTCTACTGCTGGTGGTGCTGGTGACCAGCATTATTATTTTCTTAACCGAAGTCACCAGCAACACAGCGACAGCAGCCGGCTTCCTGCCACTGCTTGGCCCAGTTGCCCTCGCGCTCGATACCAGTGTCGCCATGTTAGTCGTGCCAGCCGCCCTCGCTGCTAGCTGCGCCTTTATGATGCCAGTCGCCACACCACCCAACGCCATTGTGTTTGCCTCCGGTAAGTTGAAGATCATTGATATGGTGAAAGCCGGCTTTGCGCTAAATATTATGGCGATTGTGGTAATCAGTGCCTTTTGTTATCTGTTGGTAGAGAGGATTTTTGCTTTTTGAGCCAGCATTTTTTGATTCGGTGTTCCACTAGTAAGATAGGCTTTTACCCTACTGCAAGTGCATCAATCACCGCATCTATCTGCACGCTCCCCAGACGACGCTCAAGGTTCAATCCATCATGAAAGGCTATGTAGCCAGAGTTAATCCCTTGGGTCATTTCAATAAATCCAGAGATGGCCGCTGATGAAAAACCTTGGCCAGCTATTGACTGCCCCCAATCTGATTCAGCTATTGAGGCGGATGGTATCGCGCCTCCGAATTTCAGGGATAAGTACTTCGCGATATCATTCGGTGAATATCTGGCGGGACCTTCTAGATCAACAATACGCACACCTTCCCAATTTTCACAGAGAGCTTCGGCAGCTATTCGGCCGATATCAGCTGTTGCAATCATCGGGAATTTTTGATTCAACGGTGAAAGAAAGCTGAATAATTTACGCTGCTGAACAGCCATTTTAACCAGCGCCTCCCAGTTTTCCATAAAGTAGGCGGCACGAAGAAACGTTACATCTAATCCAGTATCTCTTAAGGACTCCTCAAGCATGCGATTCATGGCGATCCAGCCAGTTCCCGCAATTTGCTCTGCGCCGATTGACGAGAGGGCAACCAGTTTGGGTAACTTCGCTACTCTTGCCGCCTCCGCAATCGAGTGAGCCATCGATTCAGCCTGTGAATAAAGATTTTCAGACGAGTACTGCGGAGGGCTGACGATGTAGGCACCGTTCGCACCAGCAAATGCTTTGCATAAGGCAGAGCGGTCTGAGAAATCAGCCACCGCGACTTCAGCGCCAAGAGCCGCCCACATTTCCCCCTTTGGCTTATCTCGCACGACAACCCGCACACGTTTTCCGGCATGGAGCAATGTTTTTGCAGCAGCAGATCCTGTTCGGCCTGTAGCGCCTGTTACAACATACAATTCGGTAGTGTTCATCATTCTTCCTCTGGTTGAGAACCTTGATAGATTCGTTGTGAGGAATACTATACAATCCACCAACATACTAAAAATGCATACAGGTTATATTCACCATGCAAAAACCGGATATTGGCGAGGTCGATCTCAATCTACTCAAGTTGTTTGACGCCTTGCTGAAAGAAGGCAGCGTTACAGGTGCGGCCGCACGCTTAGGCTTTAGCCAGCCTGCCGCAAGTCGGGGTTTGGATCGCTTGCGCCGATTGTTGAACGATCGAATTTTGGTGCGAACAGCCAACGGGTGGGAGTTAACACCAAGAGCACTCGCCCTGTCGGCACCGGTAACCAAGTTGCTGGATGATGCACGCGCAATCGTCGCACCTTCCGAATTTCATCCAGCCACCGCATCAGGGCGTTTTACTGTTGCCACCGCAGATCATTTAGCTCTGTTATTAATGCCTAAGCTGGTCACTAAGCTTGCCTCATTGGCACCCGGCATTGATCTAATCATGCCGACACAAGCAGGCGACAACGTCGATTTGATTGCTCAGGGGGGCGCGGATCTGGCCGTTGGTTCTTTCGATGGGCTGCCTGGACGGTTTTACAGCAGGCGACTCTATGATGAAGATTTTGTCTGTGTGGTTCGTCAAGGGCACCCTATCATCGCCGAGCCATTGACGCTGAAAAGCTTTGTCTCGTTGTCACATCTGTCCGTCATCATTACTGGACAGGGAAGGAGTGCCGTGGATGACGCGTTATCGCAACACGGTCTCACAAGAAGAATCGCAGTGCGAACGCCTCACTTCTTGGTTGCTCCCATGATTGTGACCGAGAGTGATTTAATACTAACCATCCCCCGAAGATTGGCCCATCGAATTGCACGGTCAGTCCCTATTGAAATACTCGAACTACCTCTAGAAATAAAGCCATTCACCCTATCTATGATCTGGCATGAAAGGCAGCATTATGATCCAGCTCATGTTTGGCTTCGCAACCAGATTTTAGAAGTTGCTCGTAAATTATAAACAACATGTGCTTCACACCCTTTGTTGCATAGCACAGCTAAACCAACTACTCTTGATAGTGTTCGCCTAGTAAATTATGTACATTATCAATGTACTCCATCAAAAAACGAAGTTTGTCCGAAAAACAATAAGTTCAAGGATCTATACATGATGAATAAAATAATAAAGTCCAGTGTCGTCGGTGCGATATTAGTTTTCGGTACGCTAACTTTTACTATGAGTCAGGCAACCGCAGGGATATACACCTCTGATCAGGTTATCGCTGACCAACAACATCAATTCAACAAGCAGCAAGTGTTGTCCTTTGTCGACGATGCTCAAGTGCAGTCGAAACTGATGGCACTGGGTGTCAGCCCGGCTGATGCTAAATTGCGTATCGCCAACATGACCAATGCCGAGCTGGAAGCCTTTAACAGCCAGTTGAACGACATGCCTGCAGGTGGCGTTGTCGGTACCATCATCACCGTGCTGGTGGTTGTGGCAGTGCTTGACCTGATGGGTATTACCAACGTTTATCCTTTTATCCGGCCAATCGGTTCTTAGTTCTTGAAGCCTGAATTACAGCAGACCAGCATGCGTGCTGGTCTGTTCGCTTTGATACTTCTGGTGCTGACAGCCTGTCAGACCCCACCTCAAACCAAACAATTATTGGCAGCGCCCCCAGCCATTGCCAGCAATTACCTAATTGACGAAGTACCTTTTTATCCGCAGCAGGAGTTTTTCTGCGGCCCCACAACCTTAGCTGAAGTGGCTGGCTTTCATGGGCTGAACAAAAGCCCGGACGATATTGCCCCGGCAACCTTTACGCCAGCGTTGGAAGGTACGCTACAAATTGAAATGGCCGCAGCGACCCGGCAGCTTGGTATGGTGGCTTATACCCAGCATCGTGCTGATATGAGCCAGCTACTCAGTCTGGTGGCGGATGATATTCCGGTGATTGTGCTGCAGAATAACTCCATCGGCTGGCTGCCGCAGTGGCATTATGCAGTAGTGATCGGTTATGACATGAACGCCAAACAAGTGATCCTGCATACCGGAGTCACTGAAGCGCATCACCTTAATTTTTCTACCTTCGAGCGCACCTGGCGGCGCGCGAACTATTGGCTATTGGCCATGCTCCCTGCCGACAAAACCAGCGAGCACCTTGATCCTTTTATTTATACCAAAGCCTGTCAGGATTTAATGAATACCGG
>JAIUMG010000086.1 GCA_022565655.1 Alkalimonas sp. | reverse complement strand
ATCCCACGCTCAGTGAAAGGGCAGTTGGAATAACCGTTTTGTCACGATACAAAATGCTGACTGGTAGGGGCGTATGATTGCGCCCCTTTTTATTGTCATTTGCCAGGGAAGAGCGAAGGCCCTAAGTACACCAAAACTGACAGCTGTACAGTTTTAAGCGTTTAAAAGGCAAGGACTGGAGTTGCAATGCAGTTTACGTAAAGGTAAAGTTGGCAGCGAGAATAACTACCATAACAATAATAACAACTGATCCAGCTCATAGAAGCCGGACAAAATGGGGAAGAGCGGGACAGAGTGACTATACTTTGACCAGCTTTGCATGTTCAACCTTGAGGCCAAGTTGCCGTATACGTCAACTAGCCACAAGTAACAACCAAGAGAAACCCTATGACCAACCCAAATAACGCCACCAATACTTCGGTGCATTCAGCAGAATTCATCAGTGGCCACGCGTTAAACATTCCTACACTGCGTGTACTGAAAGATGACGGCACCCTCTATGACGGGGCGACCGAGCCGGAACTGGATAAAGCCACTGCCTTAAAAATGTACGATACCATGGTATTTACCCGGGTGTTGGACGAGCGCATGCTGGCGGCACAGCGCCAGGGGCGGATTAGTTTTTACATGCAGTGCCTGGGCGAAGAGGCTGCCATTATTGGCAGTGCAGCCGCGCTTGATGATGAAGATATGATCATGGCGCAATATCGAGAGCAGGGCGCATTACGCTATCGTGGCTTTACTCTTGAGCAGTTTATGAACCAGCTGTTCTCCAATGAAAAAGACTTGGGGAAAGGCCGACAAATGCCGGTGCATTACGGTAGTAATGCCTTGAACTACATGACGGTATCATCGCCACTAGGCACGCAAATTCCACAGGCCAGTGGTTATGCCTATGCGCAGAAGCTGCGTGGCAAACAGAACCTGACATTGTGTTATTTTGGCGAAGGCGCTGCTTCAGAAGGCGATTTTCATGCCGGTTTGAATATGGCTGCGGTGCATAAAGCGCCAGTGCTGTTTTTCTGTCGTAACAACGGCTATGCCATTTCCACCCCGGCGAATGAACAGTTTGTCGGTGATGGCATTGCCTGTCGTGGCGTAGGTTATGGCATGAAATCCATTAGGGTCGATGGTGCCGACATCCTGGCTGTCTATCAAGCGACGGAAATGGCCCGCAAGCAAGCTTTGGCAGAGCATGAGCCTATTTTGATTGAGTCTATAGCCTATCGGCTGGGCGCTCATTCCTCATCGGATGACCCCAGTGGTTATCGTTCAAAAGAAGAAGAAGAGCTGTGGCGTAAAAACGATCCTATCAGTCGGTATCGTTTGTGGTTGATCAACAAAGGCTGGTTGGATGATGACTCGGATACTGAGCAAACCACCGCTTTGCGTCAGGAAATACTTAGTGCGTTAAAAGTAGCAGAGAAAATTGCCAAGCCGGCTGTTGAAGAAATGATTACCGATGTGTATGCCGAGCCAACAGAGATGTCGCAACAGCAGCTAAATGAGTTAAAAGCGCACATTAAGAAGTACCCGGATGATTATCCGGTGACAGCGGGGAGAATTGACTGATGGCAAAGATGAATATGTTGCAAGCCATTAATAGTGCGCTTGATCTGGCCATGGCAAAAGACGATGGTGTGGTGTGTTTTGGTGAAGATGTCGGCCACTTTGGTGGGGTGTTTCGTGCCACCAGTAAGTTGCAGGAAAAGTATGGCAAAGCGCGCTGCTTCAATACGCCACTGACTGAGCAGGGGATTGCTGGCTTTGCTAATGGTATGGCAGCGCAGGGCATGAAGCCGGTGGCAGAAATCCAGTTTGCGGATTATATTTTTCCGGCTTTTGACCAAATCGTCAATGAAACGGCCAAATTCCGCTATCGCTCCGGTGATGAATTTAATGTAGGTGGCCTGGTATTTCGTACCCCCTACGGAGGAGGGATTGCCGGTGGTCATTACCACAGCCAATCGCCAGAAGCTTATTTTGCCCATACGCCGGGGTTGAAGGTGGTGGTGCCGCGCGATCCCTATCAAGCGAAGGGTTTGCTGCTGGCTTCAATCAACAGCCCGGATCCGGTGATTTTCTTCGAGCCTAAGCGTTTATATCGTGCGTCGGTTGGCGAAGTGCCAGAAGATTACTACGAACTGCCCATTGGTAAAGCTGAAGTGGTACAAGAAGGCACCGATCTGACATTGCTGGCCTGGGGCGCGCAGATAGAAATCGTGCAAAAAGCGGCTGATATGGCAGAAAAAGAAGGCATCTCCTGCGAAATTATCGATTTACGCAGCATCTTACCCTGGGATGTCGATACGGTGGCTGAGTCCGTATTGAAAACCGGTCGTCTGGTCATCAACCATGAAGCACCACTAACCGGAGGCTTTGCCGGTGAAGTGGCTGCCACCATTCAACAGCGCTGCTTTTTGCATCTGGAAAGCCCGATTGAGCGGGTGTGTGGCCTGGATGTACCGTATCCACTGGCGTTGGAAAAAGAGTACATCGCCGATCACCTGAAAACCTATGAAGCCATTATGCGCTCCATCAATTTTTAAGAGGGCAGTATGAAAACAGATTTTATTCTGCCAGATATTGGCGAAGGCATTGTCGAATGTGAAGTGGTTGAATGGTTGGTCGCCGAAGGCGATACCATCAAAGAAGATCAGCCTGTTTGCGATGTGATGACCGATAAAGCCCTGGTACAAATTCCAGCGGTACACGATGGGGTGGTCAGCAAGCTGTATTATCAAAAAGGTGATATTGCCAAGGTGCATCAGCCATTGTTTGAAATGCAGTTAGCAGACGATGCGCCAGCTGCCTCAGCCAGCAAAGCATCGGATCAGACTGTGGATAAAACTCCAAAGCAGGAATCAGCGGCAAAGCCATCAGGTTCAGAAGCTCAATCAACCCAGCATGAAGACTTTATTCTGCCAGATATTGGCGAGGGGATCGTTGAATGTGAAATCGTTGATTGGCTGGTGGCCGAAGGCGATACCATTGAAGAAGATCAACCGGTCTGTGATGTGATGACCGATAAAGCTCTGGTGCAAATTCCGGCCAAGTATTCTGGCCAGGTAACCAAGCTGTATTATGCTAAAGGCGACATTGCTAAGGTGCATCAACCGCTGTTTGCCATGCAAATTGAGGGTTCTACAGCGGGTGCTGGTTCAGCAACCACTGCATCATCGAGTAGCTGCTCAGTGGGCAATGCAAAAGCGACAGTGACCACTAGCGCAACAGACCAGGCTGCAGTTACAGCGCAACGCCCTGGTAAAGCAGTTGCCAGCCCGGCGGTTCGCCGTTTAGCACGTGAGCTGGATGTCGATATTAGCAAGGTCATTGGCTCTGGCGATAAAGGCCGGGTTTATAAAGACGATGTTCGTGCTTTTGCTGATGGTAAAGCCAGTGCTAAGCCTGCAGCCAGCACCGATGGGCCCAGTAAATCAGCGGCTAAGCTATCGGTTGTGCAGGCGGCAGACGATCGCATCGAGCCGATCAAGGGCGTCAAAGCTGCCATGGCCCGTCAGATGATGGATTCGGTCAGCAGTATTCCGCACTTTACCTACTGTGATGAGATTGACCTGACTGAGCTAATTGTACTGCGTAATCAGTTGAAAGATCAGTATCGCGAGCAAGGCGTTAAGCTCACCATGATGCCGTTCTTTATGAAAGCATTATCGATGGCTATTCGCGAATTCCCAGTCATGAACAGCCAGCCGAATGCCGATTGCACCGAGCTGACTTACAAAGCGTCTCACAACATAGGCGTGGCGGTGGATTCAAAAGTTGGTCTACTGGTACCAAACATCAAGCACTGCGAGCAAAAATCCATTGTTGATATTGCCAAAGAACTGACCGAACTGACCGATCAGGCCAGAGCCGGGCGGGTCAGTCCGGATCAGCTAAAAGGTGGTACTATTAGTATCTTTAACATTGGTGCTATTGGTGGCACCGTAGCCACACCCATTATCAACAAACCAGAGGTGGCGATTGTGGCTTTGGGTAAAGTGCAAACCTTACCGCGCTTTAACGCTAAAGGCGACGTGGAAGCACGGCAACTGATGCAAATCAGCTGGTCAGGCGATCACCGCATTATTGATGGCGGCACCATTGCACGTTTCTGCAACCTGTGGAAGCAATACCTGGAGCAGCCTGCCGCTATGCTGGTGGCGATGAAGTAACATCATTCTGCTTGTTTAAATAAGCCGATAAAAAGGTTGGAATAGCTAAGCTATTCCAACCTTTTTTGTAAGGGTGCTGCTTATCGCTTCTTTTCAAATGCAATACTCTGTGGCGTGAATACCACTATTCCGAGGTTCGCTCCCGTTACATGTGCATCCCAATCTGCTTGCTGATCGCCATCGAATGCCTGGAAACTCACACTTGATCTTGCTGGTATTCTATCCACAGCAGAATGCATTAAATTAAAGGCATGGCCCAATGTCCCCTCAATGGCATTGGGGAGTAAAGGGGTGACTTCTTGAGTCATGCTTTGCATAAGTGCCACTGTTGCTGAGATGCCACCAATGACACCGTTATTGAGCATCATTAAATGCTGATAGGTAGTGGTCTCATCCCATTGTGTAATCTCTCTTAAAGAGCTGGTTTGATAGGGCGCATTTTGCAATATCACAGCATTTTCAGTAGGTGTTTTACCTACCACCATCACCATGCCACTCACAGTACCGACCTTTTCAATTCGGGAGCTTTGTCCAACCCGAATCACTAGTTCCATTTCCATACGTCCATAAGACACCTGATTTAACAGAGCTGCAACTGGTGAGCCGCCAACTCGCTTGACTAGATGCTGATGCAGTGTATTTTTTATGGCATCTATACCTTGGGTAAATATATTGCCCACTTTCTGACCGAGTCCCGAAGGGGTATTGCTGTCAGGCTCGCCTTGTTGAACAACCAGTTCTGCTATTTGGCTAAGCATGGCATCCAGAGATAACTGACTGCTATACTTGGCGCGTCTAAAGGTTAACGTCCAATCACGGCTCCGTGTACTGGGCGGTGCAATAAACCTGTCGTCTTGATCCGTCTCGAGGTAACAGTTCAATTCACCATGATCAGGATCATGGATGGTTAAGTGCACCTGGTTATTGTTGTGTTGAGTGACATTGATTTGCTGGTTATTGATGTTTTGCACATGAGTCACATTGTTCTGAGTGATGTGGTTGACTACAGTTTGTGAGCTATTGTCTATTAATACAAAGTCACCACCACGATTCACAATCATTTGGTCACCTATTTTGACGACGTGACCACTGACTTGAATGTCCACAGCAAATAATGAAAAAACTTTCCACGTTTCTTGTGGGTCAACACTGTGGGTAAACTCTAAAACGACACTGCGTTGCACTGGATCGTTTCGATGGCCGGCGCCAGGGACAGCCTGAATCATGTCATTATCGGCATAACGCTCACGTAAATTGCCGAACTCACCTTGGTAAGTAATGGTCTCTGGTTCATTAATGTGATCTTCCAAAATCGGGAAAGCATGCCCTCGCAACTCCCAAAACAGTGCCTGAGCCCTGTATTTGGATAACTCTTCATTGCGCTCAGCACTGCCAGAGGTGCTGGCATGCCCCTCGGCTTTAGCCAGTGAGCTTTCGTCCATTAACTGTGTGGCAATAATTTCCAGGGCTTTTTTGTGATCATTATGCAGCGCATGGCTGCCGACGGCAAAGCCCAGAAACAGCACCTTGTTGTCACTGAGTGGTATCACATAGTGTGGAGTCACCGGGTCAGGGTCGCGCGGTCTTTCTGCTACTTCTGTAACGGTTGCACCGCTGTCATCGACCTCGGAAACACTACCCGCGCGGTCGCTTTCCAGCAGCTGCTGGGCCCGTGCGGCGGCTTTTTCAGGACGGTCAGAGCCGCCAGGCTCCGTTTTCTTCTTGATGAAATCGTTGGTACGCTGTTGCGCGTCTTCATTTGAGATCATGCCTTTATCACGTGCAGACTCAATGGCGGCGGTTGTGGCCGCTATATCACGTCCAGCCTGGCGATCCGATTCCAATTGAGCAAGTTGGCGCTGTAGAGCCATTTGACCAAAGCCGCTTGCTAAATTTGATGCGCTCTGCATCGCCTCACGAGCGTTTTGTTGAGTGCCTTGCAAGCCCGCCATGTCTCTGAAAGCATCACCTTGACGCACTGCATCCATTGCCCCGCCGAGTCCTTGAGTTTGAGGCATGCTGGGGGCATTTTGTAACGAGATGATGGGTTGTGAGAATTGGGTCGGGGTTAAATCCGAAGGCTCTTGGCGGCGCGACTGGAACATCTCGGCGGGTAAGTCAGCCAGCTCCGGCTCTTTATCACTTAATACCCAGCTGGTGCTGCCGTGATGTTCTTCGCAGGCGTTGCAGTCATCCATTAAAGCTTGTGCATAAACACCGCTGGTAGGCAGACTGATCCGCATCGGGGTGCTGCCTTGGTTGCCGTCGCTGTAGTACACCATGGCATCGTCCAATGACTTATGTCCATCAACGCCCAAAAATGCACCTGCCGCGACAGGGAAAACCAAGCTGTTCCCCATAATACCTAAGGGCTGACGCTCAATAACCGATGCTAAGCTACGATGGTCTGTGCTTGATACCGCGTAACCGTCAAGAATCGTGTAGAGTTCATCTCGGTCCATGTTCCACCAAATTGCTTTGTGGAAAAAATGGCGATTCGATTCTAGATGGTTTAATAGTCGCTCGCTGGCTTGCAGTATGTCGGCACGAAGGTGTTGTTGTTCGAAGCTATCGGGTGCAAAAGGAAGCTCTGCACCTTTGTCGTTCGGTGTGCCATGCCTGGGGTCAATTAATGGGCGCGTTAAGCGTGGGGCACGTATACGCCTGCTAAAATGCTCCGTACGGTAATCACAGGTAGCATATAAACATCGTGCGACTGAACCTTTGGGCAAGGCTTCACAGTGCAAGGTTACAACATTGAGGTCGGCACGTGTCAGCCTGCTTGCTTCACTGGTTGGAATGCTTACGTCAACTCGAAGTGTACGCTTATGACTGTATGATGTTGCTAATGCAAAAGTCGCGGTCTCAATGTTTTTGTCATTAATTTTAAGGGATAGATTATACACCCAGTGCCGCGCCATGCCGGGGGCTATTTCGCGACGAAAATAATCACTGATGCCTGCTTCATCGGTTCTGCTGAGGCTGCTACTTAACTCATCCAGTGGGGAGTTTAATAAGTGAGCGAATGGCCCCAGTGCCCGTATTGCTAGGTCAGAACGAAGGTCTTTGCGAATACGCCGAGCTTCGCTGGCGTTGGCACCTTGAACCGCGGCTTCGTACTCTTCTTTAAATTTGCTTTCATCTGGGAGTGGCCGTTCAATAGCCAGTTCGATGTAAAAAGCCAGGCTCACGTAACTTAACTCATGCTCCAAACGGGCTCCAGCTGGAATATCCCCCCATGCATCATGCGTCAATGCTTGGGAATTGTCGTTTTGCACTGCAGGGTCTGCCCAGATAGCTGCTACTTTTTCAGCATGATCCAAAGCCCTGCGCAGGTTTGCGGGTTGAACATAACGCCGAAGCGTATCGCGCCATTGCAACATTCGGGCATAAGTGAAGGGCTGGACTGAAAAAGGTATGAACAAGCATTCACGAACACCGCCCAGCCTGGTGTCTACCCGCAAGTGCCGCAAAATTTCGTAATACAAAACGGTCAATGAGTGGCAGTAGTTTGGATTGCGAATTATTTCGGATACACCTTGTACGGTTTCCTCTTGTTCCACTTCCGTAATGACGGTGCTTTCAATACGACGCAAAGAGTCACCGTACTGACGTATAGCATCTCGCAGGTTCTGCTCCTCCGATGCTGCGACATTGCGTGTTCCTTGCTGTGACGAATCTGAGCTGGCACGGCCATGTGAGGCGCCTCCCCCCATAACAACTGGCCCCATGGCAAAGCCAATACCACCGGCTACGCCAGTGGTTTGTGATTCAGAGCTGCCTTGGCTCCACTCATCCAGACTGGAAGATACGGCAACGTTGTAGTCGGTATCGCGCGTCAATTCGTGGCTTAGTTCATCGGAGGATTGCGTCACTTCTGAGCGACGAGCGCGCTCGGTACGTGTCCACTCCAGTTTTACAATACGACGTGTTTGGCGTGGTGCTAAGGTTAAAGTACGTTTTACATCGCCGAGGGAGTAGCCGTTAGATCGCCATTGAACTCGCCACTCTAAAATATGGCCACCTGCTACCGACAAGGCTTGATGGCGCATCGGATCACCATCCCAATCAATAGGGTTGCGCGGTGATGCCGGTTGGCGTCGGCCTGACAAAACAGGTTGAAGCGGAAAGAAAGTTAAACTGCTTAAACCCGAGCGTGGTAATACATTGAGCCTTTGCTGTGTCAAAAGTGGGTTCAGAACCCCCAGGAATTGGCTGTTTTGTGTGCGTAGGCTGGGCCCCATTGCTGAGCCAGGTAAAGGCAAACCACGAACTGGCCGGTTATTCGAGGTGCTGGCAATATCGGGCTGCTCTACTCGAAGTACAGTTTTTAAACTGCGTTCGCCTAAAATACGCGCTGGGTTGGCAAAGGGCTTGCAAAATGCCCCTGGATCATCATGAAAGCTATCTGCGTCTTTCAGCAGGTGTTCTTCATCTATGTTGAGTGGCCGTGTGGTATGGTCACCACTGCTTTCGCAGCAGGACCACTCTGCTGAGTCTTTGCAGGGTATGGCTGTGTTGTCAACTTCCTCTTTGGCTGGCGTTGCAGGCAGGAGTATTGTCAGGTTATGTTGTGGGATGCTGGGCTGGGTTTCACGACGAAAGCCTGCGTATAATTTTGGACCATTTAAAAACCAGATCCAGCCAATCAAGTCTTTACTCTTGGGCAGAGTGCGCTGAACCTCGAAGGCACCGTCATAACTTAGCTTGGCTGAGGTTAGCTCAAAGGCCATAAGATGCTCTAATCGCTCATCGTGAACTCCTTCCAGCGCTAATAAACGCGATAATGGCAAGTCCTCCGTAGTTTCATAAGCAAATAATTGTGCTAACTGTGTCAGCTTCTCCGGGCTGTCAATTAAATCTATCGACAATTGATAATCTGCAAAGTTTTGCTTGGGGCTGCCCATCACCGTGTAGCGACCACGTCGGTGAAATTGAGCTGTGGCCTCTAATGGTGAGCGCTTGAGCCTGCTGTAAAGAGGCTCTGTAGCAAACTCGTAGTCGGCATGAAAATGTGTGTCGCGAAAATTCAGCGCTACCGTCTTAGGAGCTACCAATTGCTGGCCTTGCCCGTCCTCTATACTAATTTCTACGTTTCTATTGGTTGGAAATGGCTGTATTTCAAATTGAGTGCGTTTGTGAGGTGAGGCAAGGTGCCGCTCAGCGTCTGTTTGTCCTTCAGCTGTGCGGTACTCAACACGAACAAAAAAAGCACTAAGTCGGTCGCTGTCTTCCTCTGATAGAAGGGGCTTTGGAATAATATCAAGCTTTAACGACCAGGTTGGCGCTTCATCCTTTCCATGATATGTATCAGGCAAGACATCGGAATTTGTGTCGGGGTTGTATGGTGTCTCTGCATCCTGTTCGACGGGAGCGACTTCAAAAACTTCTTCTATCTTTGCCAGGGTGTCTGCTGTCATGCCCCGCATCTCGGCAAGCTCGGTTAAGGACGTGAAGCCATTGCGCGCCGAGCGTGTTCTTAAAATGGAGGCAAGCAAATCTTCTGAAAGCTCCACCTTCTGCGTTAACTCTTCGGCAGAGACGAGGTTTAAATTGATTTTCCGTTGTGTCATAACGAGCCCCATGTTTTCAAGATGTAAGCAATGCTGCCAAGGGTGATTTGAACACACAAAAAAGCATGGGTGCCAAATACATATAGGCAACTAAAATCTAAGGCAAACAGCAAATACGACAAGAAGGTGCTGACAACAAGCGCTGGCTAATGCAAAGCCATCGGTGAAAGTTTGGGGCCATGTATAAAGCCCAAACTAGCTGGTGGTAACGATAATCACTCTTTATATTAACCAAGAATGAGCATAAATCAACCTAAGAGATGCGGAGGAATCACCGGGCAACGAACAAAGGCTTGGCAAGACCCTGCTGCTACGTCACTATAATGAAAAGTGTCTTTATCCAGAGTTGCTGATGCACGAATTTGACGATTTAAAAGTGTTGTTGCAGGCCCGCAGCCCGCTGATTGTGATTGAAAGCTACGAAGAGCAGCGTGCCTTGCAATTGATTCGCCGGCTGGCTGTCAATCTGTTTCGTCCTTTGTTTCAGTGGAGCTGTACCGAAGGTTTGCGCCGGCTGGACGTGCCATCCGATGCGCAGACTTTCAATACCGAGCCACAGCAAGTGCTGGCGCAAATTAAGGGCAGTAAGAATCCGGGGATTTATGTGCTCTGTGACTTCCATCCGTTTTTGCAAGAGCCTCGTCATATCCGTTATTTAAAAGAAATTGCCTTGATGCACGAGCAGGTTGGTCATACCCTGGTGCTGCTCAGTCATGCTATCTCGATCCCTGCGGAGCTGGCTCGGCTCTGTTACCGTTTTGAGCTGCACCTGCCCAGCGATCAACAAGTACGCCAACTGGTGCTGGAAGCGGCCGAATTGTATCAGCAGCACACCGGCGAGCTGGCCGATATGCCGCCAGAAGCGGTGCAGCAATTGGTGCAAAATTTACGAGGCCTGACCTTCGAGGAGGTAAAGCGCCTGGCCTACAAAGCCATTGCCAACGATGGTGCCATTAGCCCGGCTGATGTCAGCCGGGTTAATACTGCTAAATTCCGCCTGTTGCAAACCGAAGGTGTGCTCAGCCAAGTCTACGACACCAAAGCGCTGGACGATGTGGTAGGGCTGGACAATCTCAAAAGCTGGCTGCTACAGCGCAGAGCTGCCTTTGTGCAGCAGCAGCGAGATACCCCGAAAGGCGTGTTGCTGACCGGAGTGCAGGGCACCGGCAAAAGTCTGGCCGCTAAAGCCATTGCAGGCGCTTTTGGTGTCCCCTTGCTGTTGCTGGATATGGCCAGTTTGTACAACAAATACATAGGTGAAACGGAAAAAAATCTGCGTCAGGCGCTGCAACTGGCCGATGCCATGGCTCCCTGCGTGCTGTGGATTGATGAAATTGAAAAAGGCATCAGCTCCGGCCAGGGTGATCAGGGTGTTGGCAAGCGTTTGCTGGGGACCTTGCTGACCTGGATGGCAGAGCGCAAAGCGGCTGTTTTTTTGGTGGCAACTGCCAACAACATCCATGAATTGGCACCCGAGCTGCTGCGTAAAGGTCGTTTTGATGAGCTATTTTTTGTCGACTTGCCCGAGGAAGCCGAGCGACTGGCACTGCTGAAACTGCATCTGCAGCGCCGTGAGCTGAAGCTGGATGCGGAGGAGCTGACAAAGCTGCTACCGCTTACTACCGGCTTTTCCGGTGCTGAGCTGGAGCAGGCCGTGGTGGG
>JAIUMG010000085.1 GCA_022565655.1 Alkalimonas sp. | reverse complement strand
CTGCGGATCTTGCAAGCACAGCTCGCGGTTCCAGGCTTTAATGGCATAGGTGTGGTGTTCGTGGATCAGGAAATTGGGGATGGCGGTTTCCAGATGCAGCGCAGCGGCAGTGGCGACCGGGCCGCCACAGACGTGCGCCTGAATACGAACATCGAAAATATCGGCGTAATCGCAGACTTTTTTCGTTTCGGTAAAGCCACCACAAAGGCCAATATCGGGCTGTAACACGTCGATGCTCTGATCTTCCAGATAAGGCCGCACGCCCCAGCGGTTGTATAGGCGTTCACCACCAGCCAAAGGGACTTTGACTTTGGTGGCTACTTTTTTATGCAGTGAATGATTGAGATAATTGACCGGCTCTTCGTAGTACATGCAGTCGAATTCTTCGGCGATTTCGCCAATCTGAATGGCGCTGGTGGCGCCTGGCAGGCTGTGGCATTCGAAAATTATATCCACTTCATCGCCGACGGCTTCACGAATGGCTTGCATGCGAGCACGGTACAGCTTCATTTCAGCGCGGGAGATGATATTGGTGCGATCGTAATAGGTGTTGCCGTCTTTATCGTACTGAATAGGGTCAACTTTAACCGCATCATAGCCTTCAGCGATGGCTTTTAAAGCGGCTTCGCCGTATTCTTCCGGCCGGATCAGTGCTTTGAACTCTGGCCCCCAGTCAAATTGCAGCTGTGAGGCGTAGGTGCGCAGTTTGTCGTTCACCTTGCCACCCAGTAACTGATACACCGGTACTCCCAATGCTTTGCCTTTGATGTCCCACAAGGCAGTATCGATGGCTGACATCGCAGCATAGACCACCGGCCCGCCGCCTAAGCCCCAAAAGCTTTCCCGCAGCATGCGCGACCACAACTTTTCGGTTTGGAATGGGTCGTGACCAATTAAAAAGGCTTCGGCCATTTCTTTGATCATCGCAGCAGCTGCGCTGTGACCTAAATCGTAAGCCAGACCAGCTTCGCCAACGCCATGAATGCCTTCATCGGTATGAATGCGGACAAATACCGGTGTCCAGGCCGGGCGCTCTGGGCAATGAATATCAAATACTTCAACATGGGTGACTTTCATCTTACTGTCCTTTTTTCGCGCGAATCAGCTATTGATCGTGATCAGAAAGTGGGCCTAGCGTTATTCAGCAAAGCTTGGATCAAGCCGCCAGGCTTTTCGAAGCATAGCTGGCCAAGCCTTCTGGCCGCCTGTACTGCCACTATGCACTAGCTTGGCTTGATGGTAAATACCATCTTGCACTTGCTGAGCGACTTCGATGGCCTTTTGACCACTGCTTTGGATCAGCAGCTGAATTTCACAGGCACGTTGCAAATCAAACATTCGCATAAAGGCGTCGCCGATGGTTTCACCTACGGTGAGGCCACCATGATTGATCAGCAGCAGGTGGTTGTTCAGGCCAAGATCGCTTTGCAGCCGCAGTTTTTCTTTGGCGTTGACCGCCAAACCTTCGTACTGATGATACGATAGCGATGGCAGAGAAAACATCGAGTACTGGCTTAGCGGGCGCAGGCCTCCTTCCATGCTGGCTACAGCGATGGTAGCCGGAGTATGCAGGTGAATAACACAGTGGGCGTCCTTTCGCACTTCATGAATGGCGCTGTGAATGGTAAAGCCCGCTGGGTTGATGCGAAAAGGGGTGTCATCCAGAATAGTGCCTTCGAGATCTACTTTTACCAGATTGGAGGCGGTGACCTCATCAAAGGTCAGACCAAATGCATTCACCAGATAGTGATTGGTCTCTGGCAGCCGGACGGATAAATGGGTATAAATGGTATCGTCCCAGCCGTAATGAGCCACCAAGCGATAGCAGGCGGCCAGATCAACCCGAAGCTGCCACTCGGTATCCGAGACACGGTTTTTTAGCGAAACATGCGGAAGAGGGTGCAACATCAGTTCTGGCTCCATTGGTTACGAATGAGTTGATTAAATCTGCGCCGCAAAATCACCAGTTAATTCCAGCTCTTGCAGCAACTGAGTGACTGCCGACTCCACTTCAGCCACCGATTGATCTTGTTGGAACTGCAACGTCATGCTGGCTTGCATGCATTGTTCACCACTGGCTTTATCAGTTTTTGTTTCTGAGCGTAGCGCTGAAATAGACACCTGGTGCCTGGCCAGCAGGCTGGTAATAGCGCGCAACGTGCCGACTTTATCGGCACCGCGATAACTGAGGACATAGTGGCCGGCAACCGGCGGTAGCTCTTGCACCGGGGTACGTTTCATCATGGTCAGCAGATCCAGCTCCAGCCCCAGGGCTGGCAAGGTATGTTCAACCCGGCTGATGGCAGCCGGATCGCCAGCTAACAACATGATTAAGGTGAGTTCATGGCCGAAAATCGCCATGCGGCTATCTAAAATATTGCAGTGGCAATCGGTAACCAGACGAGCCAACTGACTAACCAGGCCGGTTCGGTCAGTGCCAATGGCGGTCACCACCAAGTGTTGTGTCATGAAAGATCCTGTCAGAACCATAAAATTCCACCTAATGCGCCGCATTGTAGCATAAAGTTATTGCCTGTCATGAGAGTACCACATGCAAAGTCGCGGCTTTGTGCGATGCTGAACTTGTGTTTAACCGGTTCTGTCTTTAACATAGGCGCCCGATACAAAAGAAGGGGTTGTTCGCGCATGTTGAAAGGCAGTTATGTCGCATTGATCACGCCAATGCTGGCCTCCGGTGAAGTTGACTACCAAAGTCTGACTCGCCTGGTTGATTATCATCTGGCAGAGGGAACGGATGGCTTGGTGGTGCTTGGTACTACAGCTGAAGCCGCTACCCTGGAATGGAATGAGCAATTAGCTGTGGTTCGCGCGGTGTGTGATCAGGTGGCAGGCAACTTGACCGTGATTGTCGGCAATGGCGCCAATTCAACGGCTACGGCGGTGGATAAAACACGTCAATTGGCTGAGCTACCGGTCGATGGTTTTTTGACGGTGACGCCGTATTACAACAAACCCATGCAAAAAGGCATGCGCTTGCATTTTGAAGCCATTGCCGCAGTCAGTGATAAGCCTATTTTGCTGTACAATGTGCCTGGCCGTACAGGCGTTGACCTGTTGCCGGAAACAGTCGCTGAGCTGGCAGTTACCCCCAGCATCGTCGGTATTAAAGATGCAACTGGCTCACTGGAGCGTTTGCATGAGCTGCAGCAATGCTGCCCGGCCGACTTTAGCTTGTTCAGTGGAGATGATATTAGCAGTGCTGATTTTATGCTGGCAGGGGGCCATGGGGTGATCTCAGTGACGGCCAACGTAGCTGCCGCAGCGGTCGCTGGCATGGTCCATGCTGCCATGGGTGATGATGACACCTTATGTCGGCAGTATGATCAGCGGTTACAACCGTTGCATCAGCAATTATTTGTAGAAGCTAACCCCATACCGGTGAAGTGGGCTGCGTCCCGCATCGGTTTGATACAATCCGACTTTGTTCGCTTACCTTTAACGACGCTGGAACCAATTCATCAGACCGGTATCGAAGAAGCATTACGCCACGCCAAGATAGAATTTTAGGGAGTTAATCAGGTGCATTATTCGGCAACCAGTTGTGTTCTTGCCAGTCTGCTGCTTAGCGGCTGTTCATTGTTTTCATCACCAGAGGTTGAGCAAACTCAACCGACCGACCATACATTAAAAGTACCATCACATCTGACGGCTCCACCTCAGCCGGCTCAGTACGATATTCCTGCAGTGAGTGAGGATCGTGTTCAGCAGGTGGACACTAGAGCACCGGGCTTGGTGTTGACATTGTCATCCAGCAGCCGGGTCGATGAAGAAGAAACCCGTGCCAGAGTCTGGTTTGATCGGAATGATTACAGCGGTGACCTACTGCCGTTTTTACAACAAATGCTGACGGACCACCTGCAAGAGAACGACATTGCGTATACGGTTGAAGACGATGAGCAGCTGGTGTGGTTAACAGACTGGGTGTCGAGTTACCAGCAAAAAGGCTTTTGGTTTTGGAAGTCGAATGAGCTGCGCGAGCAAGCCCGTTTTCGTATTACCATGGAGCCCCGGCCGCACGGCCGCAGCGTTGCGGTATTGGTTGAAATGACTGAACATCAGTACTACCAACGTGATGCTGAGCTATTGGCTACTGCAGTGAAGCGGGAAGAAACCGCCTTTTTAAATGGCTTTATTGCCGCGGTTGGTGCTGAGGAGTTCAGGCAAGCCCAGGCCCTGCGTAACCGTACCGTCGAATCAAACCTGACCGCCGGTGTAGATGCGCAAAGCCAGCCAGCATTATTGTCTGATCAAAGCCTGGAAGTGGTCTGGACACAACTGGAGGATTTATTCGCTGCGGTGAATTTATCCGTGCTGGATTTAAACCGAAGTGTGTCGACTTACTATGTTCGTTTTGACACGCCGAAGCGCGGCATGTTCTCCCGGGTATTTCGTCGCAATACAATGCCTGTACTGCCATTAGCTGATGGGGAATATCAGGTTGTGCTTGGCCGGGTTGACCAGCTGACCTCGATCAGTTTCCGTGATAAATCAGGGGAGCCGTTAGCAGCCGATGTGGTTGCATCGCTGGAGCGACCTCTGCTCGAAGCGATTGAACAGGCCAGCCTGGAACTGTAAAGCGATGCAAATCACCAAAAAGTGATTTGCGAATGGCGCAAAGGACTTTATACTTTGCGCCCTGATTTTTTTTGCTCATGCCGGAGTCATCCATGGTTCAACATGCAACGGTTCAGAAAACAACCGAATTATATCGTGGTAAAGCCAAAACCGTTTACCACACGACAGCTGATGATAAATTGATTTTGCACTTTCGCAACGATACCTCTGCATTTGATGGTGAGCGCATTGAGCAACTAGCTCGCAAAGGCATGGTGAATAATAAGTTTAACTTTTTCATTATGCAGGCATTGGAACAAGCGGGTATTCCGACGCAAGTGGAAGCTTTGCTAAGCGATGATGAAGTGTTGGTAAAAAAGTTGGACATGATCCCGGTTGAGTGTGTGGTACGAAACTATGCCGCTGGCTCGCTGGTGAAACGCCTGGGGGTTGATGAAGGCATGGCATTGACGCCGCCAACCTTTGAGTTGTTTTTGAAAAATGATGCCTTGCATGACCCGATGATCAATGAATCGCATGCGGTTTCTTTCGGATGGGCCAGTGCTGAACAATTGCAGCAAATGAAAGGATTAACCATGCAAGTGAATAAGGTGCTGAGCACCATGTTCGATGAAGCGGGCATGTTGCTGGTTGATTTTAAGCTTGAATTTGGTGTGTTTCAGGGCCAAATTGTGTTGGGAGATGAGTTCTCCCCCGACGGCTGCCGGTTGTGGGATAAAGCCACCCGCAAAAAACTGGATAAAGATCGCTTTCGTCAAGGTTTAGGGGGCGTCGTTGAAGCTTACGAAGAGGTCGCCAGGCGACTTGGAGTGACCCTCGATTAATTCTGTAGCAACTATAAAGCCACTTCAAGGTGGCTTTCTTATTCGATAGACGGGCAAACCATGACAGCACTTTTTCAACTGTTCAGACAACCAAGCCGATTGCTGGTGACTGCTGGCTATGTGCTGTTGGCAGCCTTGTTGTTGCAGCCAGCCTGGGCGACTCAGATAGCCGATTTATACAGTGCGGAAGTGTCGGCTGATCAGTCGCGTCAGGCCTGGCAACGAGAAGCACTGCTTCAGGTGGTTCAGCGCATTGCCGGCCAGCCTGAAGTGATGGAACATCCAGCATTGCAGCAAGAGCTGCAACGTGCCAATACCTACATCAAACAGTTCGAAGCCATTCGTAATGAACAGGGCTCAGCCTTGCGGGTCATGGTTGATCAACAAAAGCTGGAACAGTTTTTCCGACAACATCAACTAGCTGTTTGGGGCGACAGACGACCCCAGGTCTTAGTCTGGTTGGTTGAGCAAACCGCAGACGGCCGCCGTTTTATCAGCCGTTCTGATCACGAGGTCGTACGTCAAATCAGCTCGCTGGCCAGCGAACGTGGTATTCCCCTGATCTGGCCTTTGTACGATATGGATGATTTAGTTAATCTGAGTGAAACCGATGTCTGGGCAGGGTTTTGGCAGCAGATACGACAGGCCAGCGCCCGTTACCAACCGGATCTGATCACTGCCGTGATGCTGTCTGCCAGTACAGATGGTGAGACGCAGCTGCAGCAACTTTACTGGCAACTAGACCAGCAACAACGGGTGTTGCGATTTGAGCATAGCCAGCCAGAGCAAAGCAAAGTTCTGCATGACTTTGTCTGGCAGCTAGCAGATCATTTGTCTGCCCATTACAGTGTGAATTATCTGGATGAGAGTGTGCCGGTGCAGTTACGTATTGCCGGAGTGCAGCAGTGGTCTGACTGGGTCACGCTGCAGCGCTTACTGGAGAGTTTTCCTGGGGTCTCGCAGGTGGATTTAGTGCATCGAACCACCGCTCATGTGGATACTCAACTGCAACTGTCTATCAGTCAGACTGATTTTGTGCAATTGCTGGGGCTTGAGCCACGATTAACGCTGGACTCGACCGAATTGACTCAGTCAGTCAGTTTAATTGAACAACAAACTGACGTGGTTGAGCGGTTATACCTTCAGTTCGAACCTCGTTAAATGCAGCCAACACAATACACGTTACCAGTGACGTTGCCCGACGATGAAACCTTGCAAAGCTTTTACAGCCCGGCATCGCATCCGGCTGTGGCACATATAGAGCAGTACTTGCTGCAGCCTGCTGGTCAACCGCCATTGTTTTTGTTTGGCGCCAGTGGTTCGGGTAAATCACATCTGCTTTATGCGGCTTGTGTTCATGCTCAGGAAAAGGGTTTAACCAGTCAGCTACTGGCGTTGGAACACTTGCATCAACTGGATGCCAGAGTCTTGGACAATCTGGAGCAGCTTGATTTGGTTTGTTTGGACAATATTCAGTCGATTGTCGACGATGTCAGCTGGCAAACTGCAGTGTTTGATTTATACAATCGCATGACAGAGCAGGGTAAATGCCTGATCATCGTGGCCAACCAGGCTCCAACCCAACTGGGTTTTGAGTTGGCTGATTTGGTTTCCAGGTTACAAGCCTGTACCAGTTATCAGTTGCGCTTGTTGACTGACAGCGAAAAGCAGACATTATTGCAACAAAAAGCCCATGTGCGTGGCATGGAGTTACCAAGCGAGGTTGCCCGTTATTTATTGAACCGGCAGCAGCGCGATATTCGAAGTTTGGTGGCGATCCTGGATCGATTGGATCAGGCATCTATTGTCCATCAACGAAAAATTACCATTCCTTTTGTCAAAGCCGTATTATCGGATGACGAAGAATGAACATTATTTGATTAGGTTTAGCTGAGGAAACCATGGATCTGAGCGCATTATTAGCAGAAGCAACCCAAGCCATTCAAGCTGCTGAGGATATTCCCCAACTTGAGCAGGTGCGAGTTGACTTTATGGGCAAAAAAGGCCGGATTACCGAGCTGCTCAAATCACTGGGCGGTATGGAGCCTGAACAACGCAAGGCTGCGGGTCAGCAAATTAATGAGTTGAAGCAACAGGTGCAGGCGGCGTTAAATGAGCAACGCGAACGTTTGCAGCAAGCTCAGCTGGCCGAAAAACTTGCTGGTGAACGGATTGACGTGACATTGCCAGGACGTCGGCTTGAAAGCGGTGGTTTGCACCCGGTGACCCGGACCATTCAGCGTATTGAAAGCTTCTTTGCAGAGTTGGGCTTTAGCGTCAAGCAGGGCCCGGAAATTGAAGATGACTTTCATAACTTTGATGCACTGAATATTCCAGAGCATCACCCGGCCCGGGCCGATCACGATACATTTTACTTCAACCCGAAACTGATGCTACGCACCCAGACGTCAGGTGTGCAAATCCGTACCATGGAAGTCGAGCCACCGCCGCTGCGCATTATATCTCCAGGGCGGGTGTATCGTAACGATTACGACCAAACACACACACCAATGTTTCATCAGGTTGAAGGTTTGATGGTCGATACCGATGTCAGCTTTACTGAGCTAAAGGGCATTTTGCATGATTTCCTGCAAAACTTTTTTGAACAAGAGCTGCAAGTGCGTTTTAGGCCTTCTTTTTTCCCATTTACCGAGCCCTCAGCTGAGGTGGATGTGATGGGTAAAAACGGCAAGTGGCTAGAAGTGCTGGGCTGCGGTATGGTGCATCCGAATGTACTGCGCTCTGTTGGCATCGACCCGACCAAGTACAGTGGTTTTGCCTTTGGGATGGGCGTTGAGCGCCTGACCATGTTGCGTTATGGCGTGACTGATTTGCGTGCATTCTTTGAGAATGATGTTCGTTTTCTAAAACAGTTCAGATAAGCAGGGTCGATTGACATGAAGTTTAGTGAAAGTTGGTTACGTGAATGGATCAATCCAGCCGTCGGCTCTGAAGTATTGGCCGATCAATTGTCGATGGCTGGTTTGGAAGTCGATGGCATTACACCGGTTGCTGGCAGCTTCCATGGCGTCGTGGTGGGTGAGGTGGTTGAATGTGCTCAGCACCCGGATGCGGACAAATTGCAGGTCACCAAGGTCAATGTGGGTGATGACGAGCTGCTGGATATTGTCTGTGGTGCTAAAAATTGCCGACTTGGTTTAAAAGTAGCGGTAGCCAAAGTGGGCGCAGTCTTGCCCGGTGATTTTAAAATTAAGAAGGCCAAGTTACGTGGCCAGCCCTCGATGGGTATGTTGTGCTCACTATCTGAGCTGGGCATGGCGGAAGAATCCGATGGTATTTTTGAGCTGCCAAACTCAGCTCCGGTCGGCCAGGATATACGCCAGTTTTTGCAGCTGGATGATCAAACCATTGAAGTTGATTTAACGCCCAACCGAGCCGATTGCCTGGGTATTTTAGGGCTTGCTCGTGAGGTGGCGGTATTAAATGCTATGGATTTTCAGCCGGTCGACTATCCGGCTGTGGCTGCTACTCATCAGCAGCAGCGTCAGATCAAGCTGGTTGCGCCTGAAGCATGCCCTCGTTATCTGGGCCGGGTTATTCGCAACATTAACCCTGGCGTCAGCAGCCCGTTGTGGCTGGTCGAGAAACTACGTCGTTGTGGTGTGCGCTCGATTGATCCGGTGGTGGATGTCACCAACTTCGTTTTGTTGGAGCTAGGGCACCCGATGCATGCATTTGATCTCGCCAAGGTGGAAGGGGACATTCAAGTGCGTTATGCAGCTGACGCCGAAAAACTGGTGCTGCTTGATGGAGCTGAAGTGACCTTGCGGCCAGATACACTGGTGATAGCCGATGCCGAAAAAGCCATGGCGATGGCCGGTATTTTTGGTGGCCTGCACAGTGGTGTTACGGAACAAAGTCGGGATATTTTTCTGGAGAGTGCTTTTTTCGCACCTGAAGCTATGGCGGGTAAAGCGCGTCAGTATGGCTTGCACACCGATGCTTCTCATCGTTATGAGCGTGGAGTGGATGCACAATTGCAGCGTACAGCTATCGAGCGGGCGACGGCTTTACTGCTGGAGATTGTCGGTGGTGAGGCCGGGCCGGTGGTGGAGGCCGTTAGTGAAGCACATCTCCCTGTAGCGCAAAGCATCACCTTACAAGCTTCCCACCTGAAGCGCTTACTGGGTATTGAGATAGATGGTGCAACCGTACAGCGTATCTTGCAGCAGTTAGGCTTAGAGGTGACAACGCTGGCTGATGGTTGGTCGGTGACGACGCCATCCTGGCGTTTTGATTTAGCGATTGCTGAAGATTTGATTGAAGAAGTTGCTCGGGTGTATGGCTACAATCAAATCCCCAACCAGGCACCTCAGGCATCGCTAAAGATGCGTCGCTTTGATGAATCAGACATTGCCGTCAATCGGTTGCGTCAACTCTTGGTTGATCGTGGTTATCAGGAAGCGATTACATACAGCTTTGTCGATCCAAAAGTACAACGCATTTTGCATCCAGAGACGGATGCGTTAATGCTGCCCAATCCAATTTCCAGTGATATGTCGTCCATGCGCTTAAGCAGCTGGCCTGGTTTATTGCAAACGGTGTTGTACAACCAAAACCGCCAACAGCTGCAGCTGCGTTTGTTTGAATATGGATTAAAGTTTATTCCTGATGAACAAGCCGAAAATGGGGTGCGTCAAGTTGCGGTACTAGGAGGGATCCTGGTGGGTGGTCTGGGCCAGGGACAATGGAACCTGGAAGAGCGGCCATACGACTTCTTTGATGCGAAGGGGGATGTTGAAGCCTTGCTGGCGGTAACATCAGCCGGCCACCGTTTTGATTTTGTGCCGGCGGAGCACAGTGCTTTGCATCCTGGCCAAACTGCAGCGATCCAGCTGGCTGGTCAGCATGTTGGCTGGCTGGGCGCTTTGCATCCAGAAGCTGAGCGTAAGCTGGGCGTTAAAGGAAAATCATTTTTATTTGAGCTTGAGTTAGATGCTTTAGGAGGCCGACAGATTGCCCAGGCGACTGAGTTGTCGCGCTATCCAGCCAACCGGCGAGATTTGGCCTTAGTGGTTAAATCGAATGTGCGTTTTGCTGATATTCTTGCTACTATAAAAAAAGTTGGCGGAAATCAACTGGTTGACCTAAAATTATTTGACGTGTATAGCGGGCAGGGTGTAGCGGACGGATTTAAGTCACTGGCCATCGCTCTGACCCTACAAGATAGTGCTCGAACCCTTGAAGACAAGGACATCCAGCAGGTTGTTGATCAGGTGGTAGCTGCACTTAAAAATGAGTTCAACGCAACGCTGAGGGAATAACTATGGCACTGACCAAAGCTGATATAGCGGAACGGCTGTTTACCAAGTTTGGAGTGAGCAAACGCGACGCCAAGCTAATTGTGGAAGCTTTTTTCGAGGAAATCCGAGGGGCATTGGAAGCCGGTGAGCAAGTGAAGCTATCTGGCTTTGGTAATTTTGATCTGCGGGTCAAAAATCAACGGCCTGGGCGCAACCCAAAAACCGGTGAGGATATCCCAATCTCTGCACGCTGTGTGGTGACATTTCGACCGGGGCAGAAGCTGAAGTCCAGAGTTGAAGAAGGCACCAGTAAAGACCTGTAACGGTAATGCTGCGCTGCTTCATGCTTTGAGTTTAAAACCCACATTACTGTGGGTTTTTTTGGTTACATAGCCTAGGGCAAGCTCGAATGTGATGACTATTGCAGCAAGTGGCGCGATCAATCAGTTTAGCACTGATCCGGCTGAACGGTTAGACTGTAAAGTATTCTATTCATTACTGTAAGAGACATGCCATGCAGCTAGCCGTAGGTATCAGCGCTTGTTTATTAGGCCAAAAAGTTCGTTACGATGGAGGGCATAAAGCCTCCGAGTTCTGCTTAACTCAACTTCAACCTCATGTGCGTTACATTGCCGTGTGCCCGGAAAATGCTATCGGAATGGGCACGCCACGACCGCCAATCCGTTTGCAGAAAAATATCCACGATGAAATCCGGCTGGTGCAGGTGAAAGACCCGAGCCAGGAT
>JAIUMG010000084.1 GCA_022565655.1 Alkalimonas sp. | reverse complement strand
AGAAGCCTTTTACGCCCATGGCAGGCACCAGCCAGTCGGTTAATCCCAATACGGCGCCAAGGCCAAAGCCGATCGGCCAGTAGGCGATAAGGGTGATAAAGAGCACCGGCTTGGTAATTTTCATACCGCGCAAGGCACAGGCCGATACCACCTGAATGGCATCGGACAACTGATACAACGCAGCCAGCACCATGATGCCGGCAGCCAGTGCTAGCACCTCAGTATCTTTGCTGTAAATTTGTGGTACCTGAAAGCGCATCAGATAAGTAAAAGCAGCAATACAGGCAGCCATGATAAAGGCAACAATCAACACGGTACTGATGGCGGTTCGAAGCGCCTGTAAATTGCGCTCACCCACCAGGTGACCCACCCGAATGGTCGCGGCCATACCTAAGCTTAGCGGAATCATAAAGACAATGGCACTGTAGTTGTGTGCCACCTGGTGGCCGGCGACTACCACAGGGCCAAGATGCACAATCATCAATGGAATGCAGGCAAACAGAGTGACTTCAAAGAAAATCGACAAAGCGATGGGGGTGCCGATGCGGATCACTTGCCAGATGGCCTTAAAATCGGGTGTAAGCTGAGCGGGCCAGAAGCGATAGGGCGCAGTACTGCGACTGAACCAGCCATAGACCAGCATGGCAATAAACATCGCCAGCAGTACCAGGCTGGTGGCGATACCACAGCCAGCACCACCATAGGCCGGCATGCCTAACTTGCCGTAGATAAAGACGTAGTTGGCCGGAATGTTCACCAAGATACCAACAAAGCTGATCCACATGCTGGCTTTGGTGTTACCAATGCCTTCAAACAGGTTGCGCATGACCATGTAGCCAGCAGCAGGGAAAAGACCGTAACTGACAAAGGTCAGGTACAAGCTGGTTTTCTCCCGCAGCTCTGCTTCCATATTCAGCAGGTCCAGCAAGTGATCGGCAAACTGCATCACTACGAATAAACTAGCTGCCAGCGCCAGCCCAAGATACAGGCCTTGCAGGGTATAATGCGTCACTGGCTCGGTCTTTTTGCTGCCAAAATACTGGGCAATAATGGGAGTGAGCGCCAGCAGTAAGCCCTGCAAAGTCAGCATCACCGGTAGCCACAAACCGGAAGCGACTGCGATCGCCGCCATATCCAGTGCACTGACCCGGCCGGCCATGACGGTATCGACAAAATACATCAGGGTCTGCGTGAGTTGGGCCAGCACGATGGGGCCGGATAATTTAAAAATTGTTCTGGCTTCAAAGCGGGAAAAAGGTAGCATAGTGATCAATGAGTTGCCCCTGCAGGAACGGGCGCATACTTTAGCACAACAGAGGGTGTATGTTTACAGGTATTGTTCAGTGTCAGGCCCAAATTGCCGCCATAGCTTCTGCCCCCAATTTTCGCCAGCTAACTCTTGCTGTAGCGTCTGATAAGTTGCAGCAGTTAGCCCTGGGAGCCAGTATCGCCATTAACGGGGTCTGTTTAACGGTCACCTCCTTTGATGAAGCCGCAGGCAGGGTCACTTTTGATGTGATTGATGAAACCCTGGCAAGAACCAATCTGGGCGCCTTAGCACAGGGAGATTGGGTCAACTTTGAGCGCTCATTAAAGTTTGGCGATGAAATTGGCGGTCATCTGGTGTCTGGCCATATCCAAACCACCGCAGAGCTTATCGAGCTTGAACGCAGCGAACACAACTGCCGTATGCGCCTTCTGTTGGAGGCAGAGCATTTACCTTATGTGTTAGCCAAAGGCTTTATCACGGTGGATGGTGCCAGCCTGACGGTAGGAGCGGTGCATGCCGATGGTTTTGAATTGCACTTAATTCCGGAAACGCTCAGCATCACCACACTGGGGCAGCGTACAGTTGGTGATCGGCTCAATATTGAACTGGATCAGCAAACCGTGACCATTGTCCAAACTGTTGAGCGAGTGTTAGCGCAGCGGCAAAGCTAGTTGTTGCTATAAAACAGCCGCTTAGTAATACTGCTCATCGTCGGCATCGACAAAGATTTGCACACTATGATGCAAATCGTCTTTGTGTATTCGTAGGTGAATGGGATTGCAGCAATTGCTGCAATCCTCGATGTAATCTTGGTCTTCGTCAGTGACTTCAATGCTGATATGCAAGTGGTGCCCGCAAAACGGGCATTCTATGGTGCGGCGCACAAGATCCATGCTGCCTCCTGGCCTGACCCTTCAGGCATTGTTATGCTTTTTTCGTTGCCCCCAGACTTCGACCGCCATCAACAGCGATAACCTGGCCATTGATATAACTGGACTGAATTAAAAAACAGGCCGTATCAGCGATATCGTCCGGAGTGCCCAAACGCTCCAGTGGGATCTGCCGCAGGATCATCGTTTTATCGGCTTCAGCAATATCGTTGCTGGGCCAGAGGATGGCCCCCGGCGCTATCCCATTCACTCTAATTGTAGGTGCTAATTCCCGAGCCAGCGACTTTGTCAGCATCAATAAAGCAGATTTTGCCATGCAATAAATAGGATGCTCCTGCAGTGGCCGCTCGGCATGAATATCAACCATATTGATAATGCAGCCATTTTGCTCTTTTAAAGCTGGAGCAAGTGCCTGGCTGAGAAAGAAGGGGGCTTTGGCATTAGAGCCCATCAATTGCTCCCAATCATCAAACGTCGCGGTACCGATGGGGGTTGGGTAGAAGGTGGATGCATTGTTGATCAGCACATCCAGCCGACCAAAGCAGTGCAAGGTGTCAGTGGCCAGACGCTGAAGGGTAGCGTTATCGGTTAAATCACCAGAAATAACAGCGGCGCTATGGGGACGTTGTTGATTAAATTCGCCGGCCAGCCGCTCGGCATCGTCGATGGAGTGGTTACAGTGAATAATCACCCGGTACCCTTGCTGGTGCAATCGCTTAAGCATGGCACAGCCAAGGCGCTTGGCACTGCCGGTAATCAGGACTACTGGAGCGGTGTTTGGAACAGAGGAAGCAGAAATCATGTCAGGTCGTATCCGATCGTCATGGTAAAGAATAGCCTTGTATCGGCCATCGTAGAGTTTGGATCAGTATACAGCCCCTTGGCCTGGCTATCCTACTGCTGGCTGATGGTTTTTTAGTAAAAAAGCTGTTTGATCATATCCTGCGATTGCACCAGATAACTACCACGAAACATATAGGCATGATTCAATACATGATAGAGATTGTACAGGTTCCGGCGTTCTTCATAATGTTTATCAAGCGGGAACTGTTGCTGGTAGCTCTGGTAAAAGCGCTCTGGAAAACGGCCAAATAGGCTGCTAAAGGCAATATCGACTTCCCGGTCACCGTAGTAACTGGCAGGGTCAAATATAGTGGCTCCATCGGCCATAAAACCAACATTACCGCGCCAGAAATCACCATGCAGCAGGCTGGGCTCTGGTTGGTAATGGTTAAGGCGTTGCCGGCATTGTTCAACCAGTTGGTCAATTTTACCGAAGCCAAACCCTTGCTCTAGCAAAAGCTGCAACAGCCAACCGAAGCGCTGTTCAGAAAAAAAGCTGCTCCAGTTGCTTTGCCATTTATTGGGCTGACTGGTTTTGCCAAGGCAAGTATCCCAATCGAAACCGTACATGGCTTGTCCGCTATCCTGGTGCAGCTGTGCCATCTGCGTGCCTAAATCGTGCCAGCCATCGTCGTGTTCTTTTATCAAAGGCAGATACTCCAGCACCAGAAATGACTTATCCAGCGTCTGGCCATAACTGATCACAGCTGGCACTCGGATAAGATGTCGTTGCCGGATACTTTGTAAGCTCATGGCTTCAGAAATGAACTGATCGAGCTGCTCTTTCTCATTTAATTTGACAAAAAAGTGCTGGCCACCGCCTGAAATATGATAGGCCAGGTTGATGTCACCGCCACTGATTTGCTGCTTGTGCTCAATGCTAAAGTCGATACCCAGCTCGCTACTGATATGCTCTGCAATCGCTTGCCACATGAATAAGCTCCTCACGCTCATGCCGTAAACTCAGTATGGCTTAAATATCAAAAAATTCCTGCCGCTGTGGCCGTTGTGAACGCTTTCACTCATTCAGGCCAAATGGTATGATGCTGTTGGGTATTCCGCGTTGTGTACCAAATGGCTCTTAGTAGGGGTCATCAACTGGTCTGCAAGGCATACCGCCACACTTATTATGTATTCATATGTGACCCTTGGTATGGGCCACCACTGGAAAAGGACAAGTCATGCCTGTTATTACTTTGCCTGACGGCAGTCAGCGCGTCTTCGATCATGCAGTTACTGTAATGGATGTTGCCAACGATATTGGCCCTGGTCTGGCGAAAGCCACCATTGCTGGTAAAGTCAATGGTCAGCTGGTGGATGCCAGCGATACCATCGAAAGCGATGCTGAGTTACAAATTATCACCGCCAAGAACGATGAAGGCATTGAAATTATTCGTCACTCCTGTGCTCACTTATTGGGGCATGCGATCAAGCAATTATGGCCAGATGTAAAAATGGCGATTGGGCCGGTAATCGATAAAGGCTTCTACTACGATATTGATATGCCGCACTCGCTGAGTCAGGATGATCTCATCAAGCTTGAAGAGCGGATGAAAGCGCTGGCAAAAACCGAATACCCAGTCATCAAGAAAAAAGTCAGCTGGCACGAAGCGGTTGAGACCTTCAAAGCACGCGGTGAGAATTACAAGCTGGAAATCCTGCAGGATAATGTCAGCAAAGATGATAAGCCAGGCTTATACCATCATGAAGAATACGTCGATATGTGCCGTGGCCCGCACGTGCCGACTATGAAGTTTTGTCAGCACTTTAAAATCATGAAAGTGGCCGGTGCGTACTGGCGTGGCGATTCCAGCAATAAAATGCTGCAACGGGTTTATGGCACCGCCTGGGCCGATAAAAAGCAGTTAGCGGCTTACTTAAAGCAGTTGGAAGAAGCGGAAAAACGCGATCACCGTAAAATTGGCAAAGCGTTGAATCTGTTTCACTGGCAGGAAGAAGCACCGGGCATGGTGTTTTGGCATGACGATGGCTGGAAAATTTACAAGGCCATTGAAAGCTACATGCGCGAGAAGCTGGTTGAGTACGACTACGAAGAAGTTCGGGCTCCGATGATTATGGATGTGTCGATGTGGGAGAAATCCGGCCATTGGGATAAATACCACGACAATATCTTTGCCACCGAGTCGGAAAAGCGCACCTATGCGGTGAAGCCAATGAACTGTCCGGGCCATGTACAGATCTTCAATCAGGGTTTAAAAAGCTATCGTGACTTGCCGTACCGCATGGCGGAATTTGGCATTGTGCATCGTAACGAGCCATCAGGCGCTTTGCATGGCCTGATGCGGGTTCGTTCTTTTACTCAGGACGATGCCCACGTATTTTGTACTGAAGATCAAATTTTGGATGAAGTGACCAGCTGCATCAAGATGGTCTACGACGTCTACAAAGATTTTGGCTTTAGCGACAACATTGATATCAAGTTATCGACCCGGCCGGAAAAGCGAATTGGTAGCGACGAAAGCTGGGATAAATCCGAGCAGGCACTGGCTGAAGCATTGCAGCGCAATGAGCTGAGCTTTGAGTATCAGCCAGGCGAGGGGGCCTTCTATGGGCCGAAGATCGAATTTACTTTGTACGATTCTATCGGAAGAGCCTGGCAGTGTGGTACCATACAGCTCGATTTTTCCATGCCTGCCCGTTTAGGGGCGCAATTTGTCGATGAAGATGGCGAGCGTAAACCTCCGGTGATGATCCACCGGGCGATTTTAGGTTCGCTTGAGCGGTTTATCGGTATTTTAATCGAAGAATACGCCGGTTTATTCCCTGCCTGGTTGGCACCAACTCAGGTGGTGGTGATGAATATTACCGATCATCAGGCCGATTATGTGAAAAAACTAGTAAAAACTTTCAAATCTCATGGCATTAGAGTGATAAGTGACTTGAGAAATGAGAAAATAGGCTTTAAAATCCGCGAGCATACCTTAAAGCGGATCCCGTACTTGATTGTTGTCGGCGATAAAGAAAGAGATGCTGGCGATGTGGCAGTGCGAACCCGTAAAGGGGAAGACTTAGGCAAGATGTCGGTCGATGGCTTTATTGAAAAGCTGTTAACTGAAGTAGCTGCTAAGTCTTAATTATTCATTTCTTGGAGGAACGAACCATTAAAGTTGGAAAAAAGAATCAGGTAGCAAGTCGTGCGAACCGTCTGAACGAAGAAATCAACGTACGTGAAGTGCGTTTGGTTGGAGAAGAAGGCGAACCAATAGGTGTGGTACCAACGGCAGAAGCAATCGCCATGGCTGAAGAGGCTGGTGTCGATTTAGTCGAAGTAAGCCCTAACGCCGAGCCGCCGGTTTGCAAACTGATGGACTATGGTAAGTTCCTGTTTGAAAAAAGTAAGGCTCTGAAAGAGCAGAAGAAGAAGCAAAAGCAGATCCAGATCAAGGAAGTAAAATTCCGGCCTGGAACTGATGAAGGCGATTACCAGGTCAAACTACGCAACCTGCGTCGCTTTATTGAAGAGGGTGACAAAGCCAAAGTCACGCTGCGTTATCGCGGCCGTGAAATGGCGCATCAGGAAATTGGCATTGAGATGCTAAACCGGATTAAAGCCGATTTAGAAGACATTGCCGTGTGCGAATCTTTCCCCAGCCGGGTAGAGGGTCGCCAAATGACTATGATGCTGGCCCCAATTAAGAAGTAATAAGGCTTTTCAAGCGCATGCCGCTGGTTTCGATCAGTGGCTGACGCCTTATTATTCGTTGTTAACTACAATGCGAGTTTAAATACTATGCCAAAGATGAAAACCAATAAAGGTGCTGCGAAGCGTTTTAAAAAAACCGCTTCTGGTAGCTTTAAACGCAAGCAATCACACCTTCGCCATATCTTGACGAAGAAAAGCTCCAAGCGTAAGCGTCAGTTAGGTCCAAAAACCTTAGTCGCTAAAGTAGACATTGCCGGTCTTGACCGTTGCATGCCGTACGCATAATTAATAGGAGCTTGACATGCCAAGAGTAAAACGTGGTGTAACGGCGCGTGCGCGTCATAAGAAGGTGTTAAACCAGGCTAAAGGTTACTACGGTGCCCGCAGTCGTGTTTATCGTGTTGCGTTTCAGGCGGTAATTAAGGCAGGCCAATACGCCTACCGTGACCGTCGTGTACGTAAACGTCAGTTCCGTCAACTGTGGATCGCCCGTATCAACGCGGCATCTCGTCAGAACGGTCTGTCTTACAGCCGATTCATTGCAGGCCTGAAAAAGGCATCTGTAGAAATCGATCGTAAGATCCTGGCGGACATCGCTGTGTATGACAAGGCTGCATTTACAGCTTTAGTCAACAAAGCGAAAGAAGGCCTGGCTGCGTAAGTAGCTTCGTTCTTTAGAAAAAAGCACCTTAGGGTGCTTTTTTTTGTGTCTGTCACAAAGCTATATTGGCTCATTGCAGGGGCTGCTCGTTCGATCTGAGCTGAGTAGGTCTGAGTAGAGCAGGGTGGCTGGAAATACTTACTTCACCGGCCTCCAGGAGCTCATCCATGCGCCCTCTCGGCCTCCGCAGCATCCATGCTGCTGTTACGTAAGTATTTCCAGCCACCCTGCTATTAAGCTCAGATTGTATTTCAGGATTATAGGGATAAAAAAGGGCAGCCGAAGCTGCCCTTAGTCAATCCTTAGTAGGACGAGTCACGCATTACTGCCGTGCTTCAGAACTGGCATCCCGAATGGCACGGAACTCGTTGCCTGGGTACCAGTTTGGCCAGATCCGACTGTTGGCCAGATGCATACCAACCCGGTAATACAGATACATATCTTGCTGGGCTCCGCGCAGGTCCCAGTCGTCGCTCCATTCATCTTCTACTTTATGGTAGCAACACCGGTTGTATTCGGCACGTTGGGCCGCCCCCCATTCGGCGCCTTTCTGGTAATGATCGTTGCCGCCCTTAGCGTACAGGATAGGCACACCTTTTTTCGACAGGCTGAAGTGATCTGAACGATAAGCGATACCGGCTTCAGGGTTTGGCTCCTGCACCGCATAACGGCCTTGCTGTTCGGTGTAATGCACCAGGATCTCTTCCAAATCAGTATTGCCTAAGCCGACCACCACCATGTCTTTCATTGGGCCATAGACATTCATCACATCCATGTTAATCGCAGCAGCGGTTTTTTCCAGCGGGAAAACCGGGTTTTCTGCGTACCAGGCAGAGCCAAGTAAGCCACGTTCTTCAGCGGTCACCAGCAAAAATACGATAGAGCGTTCAGGCTGCTCTTGCTGCTGGAAGTATTCAGCCAAAGCCATTACCGCGCCAGTGCCACTGGCGTTATCCTGGGCACCATTGAACACCTGATTATCCGGGTTGGAGAAATCCATGCCCAGATGATCCCAATGCGCCATGTACAGCACATACTCATCCGGGTATGTACTGCCTTCGATGTAACCGACTACATTGCTGGAGGTCAATTCGCGTAAGTTGTTTTTCACACTGACCGATGCCGTCATGTTCAAAGGCACTGGTTTAAATTCACCTGATAACGCCTGAGCACGCAGGGCTTCAATATCGGTGTCATTGGCACTGAAAATACGACCCGCTGTTTCTGCAGTGATCCAACCTTCAATTTTGGTGCGGTCCATGTTTTTATTTTCATTGATCAGGTCGAACTTGACGGGGGAGCCATGCGCGACCACGCCCCAGCCATAACTGGCCGGCTCGGTTTCGTGAATGATCAAAGCTGCAGCTGCGCCTTGCCGGGCTGCTTCTTCAAACTTATAGGTCCAGCGGCCGTAGTAGGTCATGGCGTTGCCATTAAACAACTCAGGATCCTGGGTGGCATAACCTGGGTCGTTAACAAACATCACCACGGTTTTGCCTTCCACATCCAGGCCTTCGTAATCGTTCCAGTTGTATTCTGGCGCCACAATGCCGTACCCTACAAATACCATCTCGCTATCGGCCAACTCAACGCCATCTACTACACGCGTGGTCCAGGCCATCATCTCATCGCGGTAGGCAAAGGTGGTATCTAATGCCCCTTGGATGGTCATGCCTGATACCTGTACGGGGTCAATTTGCACCAGTGATACCGGCTGTTTGTAGCTATCCCCATCAATGGGCTTCAAGCCGATGCGCTTGAAGTGATCTTCCAGATAAGCAACCGTTTTGGTTTCACCTGCAGTGGCAGGTGCTCGTCCTTGAAACTCATCAGAGGACAGGGTTTTAATGTACTCAGCCAGGCGTGGGTTCATTTCGGTATCCACCAGTTCAAACTCAGTTGAGCTGGCAGTTTGCGGTGTGGACTCGGTGTTTGGTTGGCCGCAGCCAGTCAGTACAAGGCAGCAACTGGCTGCCAGGGTTCCTGAAAACCAATGTAGTGGTTTCATAAAAGTAACTCCGGTAAATGCATTTATAGTTATAAGGACTGCATGGTTATACTAGTACTAGGTACTGCACGAATATACTAACCTGAAGTGAATAAAGCCGCCAGTTGCTTATAGCTGGATATGGACCCAGAAAACTGGCGGCTGAGCTGAAAGGTTAAGCGGTTCTATGGCGCTTTGTTGTGAAACTCAGTATCCACAAGCTTAATCGCTATAGCCCCATGGTACTGGAGGAAGATCTACTGGTTTGGTCAGGTCAAAATCGACCCGGAACTCACGGCCTTCACGAACCAAGCGGTAGGTGAATTGCTCTGGATAGATAAACATCTGCCAGGTATTGCCATTGGACTGTGGAATACCATCCAGATAAAAAAGCTCTTTGGAGTATTGATCGACCGGGAATGACTGAGCGCGCTCATGGCCTGCATCCACGGTATGTCCACCATACATGGTAACCGGGTCATTGCTGCCATCTGGCATGCGGTGATCGTGCTTCAGGCTAATGCCTGAGCCCGTTTTGGTCAGAATCCAGGTGCGCGAATGGTTATCACCAACGTGGAAAGGAATTTGCAGCTGGTTGTCTTCACAGACCCGCACATGCATGATTAACTCATCTTCAAAACCACCCTGAACCGGACTATCTACCGTCACTTGCCCCCGGTAGGCCTTGCCACAATGTTCACGCAAATGATCGAAAAAAGCATCGTGCGTTGGGATTGAAACTAAAGGAGCTGGCGCCACAATGTTGCCATGTGCAGCAAATGAAACAGCGACAGCTGCTGAAGTAAGGAGTAGGTTTTTTGCGATTTTTATTTTCATTGATTGGTTCCATTGGATTAAAAATGCCGTTGGCACTATACCTAGTTCCGTCATTGGGTTCAAACAAAGGCAAACCGGTTGGACCATTCCGCTGTATTAAGATACAGCAATGCTATAGTGATGGTATTGAGCTTGATTCACTTTTTAATGCTGAGGGCTGCATGGAACATAAACTGGATAGCAAGTTGCTGATGGATGTGTACAGCAAAATAGAAAAGCACGGCAAAACTGTTGATACAGAGTGGGGGCAGGGGCACCTGCTGGACGGCGTTCAGGTTAGCTCAGGCTTTGATGGCTATGAACTTTTTTTTGATAATAGCCGAGTTCAGTTGACGCTTGGGTTTCACAATACCTGGCATAGCAATGCTGCATCAGAAAAGCTGTTGGATGAGTTTATTAGTCAATTGGAAAAAATTAAGCAACAGTATGAATAGCCGAGTGAGCAGCTGATGGCGGTTAAGCTGTATCTTCGCTAAGCCTGCCGTTATAATGATGGCTGATTCATTTTTAGGTTTTTTTCATGCCCCAGTCAGCAACACCCATCCGTACCAGAGCACCAGTTGCCCGCATGGCTCCTGAGCGTGATTTGTTCTCCTACCCAAAATACTGGGCGGAGTGCTATGGAACGGCACCATTTTTACCGATGTCTCGTCAGGAAATGGACGAGCTGGGCTGGGACAGCTGCGACATTATTTTGGTGGTCGGTGATGCTTATGTTGATCACCCGAGCTTTGGTATGGCCGTGGTGGGGCGAATGCTGGAGCAACAAGGCTTTCGGGTGGGGATCATTGCCCAACCAGATTGGCATAGCAAAGATGACTTTATGCGCCTTGGCAAACCAAACCTGTTTTATGGTGTGTCTGCCGGCAACATGGACTCGATGATCAACCGCTATACCGCGGATAAAAAGCTGCGCCATGACGATGCCTATACGCCCGGCGATATTGGTGGCAAACGACCCGATCGGGCTGTGCTGGTGTACTCGCAGCGCTGTAAAGAAGCCTACAAAGATGTCCCGGTAGTGATCGGGGGCATTGAAGCCAGTCTGCGGCGTATTGCGCATTTTGATTACTGGTCAGAAAAAGTTCGTCGCTCGGTGCTGTTTGATGCCAAAGCCGATATCCTGATTTATGGCAATGCTGAACGTCCCTTGATTGAAGTAGCCACCAGAATTGCGGCCGGTGAAACCATTAGCACCATCCAGGATGTGCGCGGTACTGCGGTGATCCGCAAAGAGCCTTTAGCTGGCTGGCGTGGGGTAGACTCCACCGCGCTGGATAAAATAGGTAAAATTGAT